>DASZUP010000556.1:0-8197 GCA_035547635.1 Pirellulales bacterium | reverse complement strand
GCATCGCCGAGCGTGCCGGTCATCAACAGGCCTGTCAGGGGCAGGGCCGAAAGGAAAGAGAGCAAAACTCGCGGCATGCTGGTTCCTCAGTCCGTCACTCATTCCATTGCGCTGTCAAGCGAAGCGTCGTCGCCGCACGGCGCGGCGCCAAGCGAGAAAAGCCCCAAGGTTCAAGTCTATTCGCCGCGTGCGAGGGCAACAAGCGAACGACGAGCGCCAATGGCAGTCTTCTTCCAATTCCGAAGCTCGTCGAAGAAACCGCGAATGTCGCGGATGGCAGGAGCGAAAAGACGCTTGGTATCCCCTTATCGCCTCCTCGTCCCCACATCTCCCGTCCGAAAGTGTTGCCGTCGCTCGCGCTTGATCCTGCCGTCGGAAAGGGGATGTGGGGATGCGGAGGAGACCGGGGGATGAAAGAAGAAAGTGGTCTCTCTTCCCGCCCGGTCCTTCTAAATCATAGTTCCTCTCCGGGGCCCATTTCCGCGGCAAGCTTTCGATTTCGCCATAAACGCTGGAAGGGGGCGGATCCGGCAGTTAAGGTAGGGGCGCTGACCAATGGAGCACGGTCGCCCTGCACGCTCTCTGAGAGGACCGAACGATGAACTGCCTTCGCTCCCGTGTTTGCACGCCAGATCAACGAAGTCCCCGTCTTCCGAACCGCCGCTGGCTGTGCGGCGCCTTGCCGCAGCTTTGTGCGATCGGCTGGCTGGCAATCAGTTTGCTATACGCCCGGTCGACGGGGGCCGCCGAGCCGCAAGAGCCGTCGCGAGCGGTGCTCAGGACGGTCCTGCGGCAGATGGCCAGTTCCAAACCGGAACGCCGCGAAGAGGCGGTGGCGAAGCTCGAGCAATACAAGACCGCTCCTGCGGCGCGCATGCTCGTCGAACGCGGTTTGACCAGCCCGTTTGAAGACGTCCGGCACGGTTCGTATCGCACGCTGTTGGCCGATACCGAAAGCGAAGAAGTGTGCGACGTGCTGATCGATCATGCGCAGAAGGCGTTGCGCAAGGGAACGGCCGACTGGTCGACCTGCGGGATTGTGGCTGTGTTGCTCGACTCAAAGCTGGAGCCGGTTGAAGAAGCCGTCAATGAACTGCTCGACAAGGCGGCGCGGCAAGGGGGCGTCGGCTGGGAATTGCTGGTCAACGTCGCGGACGAACTCGGGATGGAAGGAGACGACCGCTGCGTGAAGTCGTTGGTCAAACTTTCCGAGCAGCCGTTGTTCGACGGCTTTTTCGGCGCCCGCAGGGCGATTGTGCAGGCGTTGACACGAATTGAGCGGCCCGAGGCGATTGACGCATTGCTCCCGATTTTACGCCGCGCTAAAGGGGAAGTCCGGCTTGATATTGGGCGCTACCTGACGGCCCTCAGCGGCAAGCAGCACGGCGTCGATGCCGCGCGCTGGGAATCGTGGTGGAAGGACAACCGGGACAAGTTCACTTCGCGCGCGCTGCGGCCTGCGCCGGTTTACGGACCGCTCTATGCCGCGGCGCCGTCGCGCTACTATGGCCTGCCGATCTATGGGCAGCGCGTCGTCTTCGTACTCGACACGTCGGGCAGCATGAGCGGCTTGAGACTGGCGGCGGCCCAAGCCGAACTGCTGCAAGCCATCGCCTCGCTGCCGGCCGACGTAAGCTTCAACGTCCTCTCGTTCAACCAGGGCGTGTTTCCATGGCGAGCGCAGTTGGCTCCCGCCTCGCCCGCCAATAAAGCGGAAGCCGCTGCTTTCGTGATGGCCCAGCACGCCTTGGGCGCGACGTGGTCGTATGACGCTTTGGATGCGGCGCTGAGCTTCGACGTGGAAAGCATCTACTTCCTGACCGATGGCGAACCGTGCGGCGGCACGATCAGCAACCCGGTGGCCATCATCGGCGCTCTGACGCAGCAGAATCACGCCCGGCGGGTGACGATTAACTGTATTGGCGTCGACGTTGGACCCGCCGGCGGCGTGTTTGACGCCTTTCTGCGCACGCTCTCTCTGAGCAATTACGGCGACTATCGCCGGGCGGGCGGCTGACAGCCTTCAAGCTTCTCCCTCTAGCGCCGGCAAACCGACGGCATCAAGGAGATAGCGGACGTTCGTGGTCTGGGCGATGCCGGCGCGCAGCAGATAGTCGAACGTCATCTGCACTCGCTGGCCGTCGTGATGGAGCGTTTCCTGGAAATGGACGTTACGAGCGCGGTCGGCCAGCCCGGGATCGCTGCACAGCGCCAAATCGTGCGTGGAGACGGCGCCGATCGCGCCGGCCTCGGCCAAGCGGCGCAAGATGCGCACCGCCGCCAGGTGACGCTCCGCCGTATTCGTGCCGTGCAATATTTCATCGAGCAAATAGCAGAGCTGCCTGTCGCCTTGCGAGGCATCGTCGCCGGCGCGCTCGACAACGTACTTCAAGCGGTTCAGTTCCGCCATGAACAGCGACACGCCGCGCTCCAGCGAGTCAGAAACTCGCATCACGGTGACGACTTCCGTGGGCGGCAGGCTCATCCGGCGTGCGCAAACCGGCGCCCCGGCCTGGGCCAGCACGATATTCGCGCCGAGCGACCGCAGCAGCGTGCTTTTGCCCGACATGTTGGAGCCGGTGACCATCAGGATCTCGCCCGGCGGGCCGACCGAAACGTCGTTGGCCACGCGAACCGCTTCGCTCAGCAGCGGGTGTCCCAAAGCGGCGGCTTCGATCACGCGCGGCGCATCCGCCGCCAGATCGGGAAAAGTCCACTCCGGATTGTCGTGCGCCAAGCCGGCCAGCGAGGCCAAGGCCTCCAGCTCGCCGACGGCCTCGAACCAGCCGCGATAAAACCGTCCGGCGTCGCGGCGCCAACGCTCGAGCAAATCGATGACGTGAAAATCCCATAAGAACAGGAACTGCACGGGCAAATACAGCAAGGCCCAGCGACGCAGATCGGCCAGCACGACCAGTTTTTCCAAGCGGCTCATGCTTTGCACGGCCGATGCGGCCTGCGAGGTGATGCGGACCAGCAACTCCGTTTCCGCCGGAAATCCGGCGGCATGCCGATACAGGTCGTGATTCAGCCGGGCCTCGAGAGCGCCCGCCGCCACGGCGCCATAGGCGCCGAATACGCGGCCGCCAAAGATCGCGGTGAGCAGCACGTTGGCCGTTGCGATTGAGGCCAGCGTCAAGCCGCCCGCTTCCGCGGAGACGAGATTTAGCATCAATGCGACGATCGACAATGTCACCGCGCCGGCCGAGATGCGCGCCAGCCAAAGCAACACGGGGCCGAACGCGCGAACGTCGCTTTCGGCCCAGGCGATAAACGCCGTCGGCGGAACCATGCCGCGGGCCAGCAACCGGCCGCAGACCTGCAACTCGTGGCGCCGATCGAGTTCGGGGGCCAGTGCGGCCACGGCCTGCTGACGCTGTTTCACCGCTTGCGGCGAAGCCGGTTCTGAGAGCCACGCCTTCAGTTCGTTCACGCCAGCCGAAGTTTCGGCCGTGCAGAGCAATTGAAACAGCGAGGCGCGGCCGAAGATTTCCAGATCGGCCGAAAGCTCGGCCATTTCTGGCGGCGACTTGACCGCCGGCGCCGGGATATCGTCCCAACGGCGATCGATCCGAGCCAGCGACTGCTCATTGACCCGCCGCAACTGTTCGTACCAGCGATGTTCGGCCGCCTTGCGGTCTCGCAGCGCCAGCAGCACGCTGGCGGCGCCGAGCAGGATGACGAAGCCGCTCCACAGTCCCGCCGAGCGGTAATCGAAGAACAACCCGGCGATGCACAGCGCCACGCACACCGACACGCTGCGCAGCGCAATCGTCAGTTGAAACGCTTGTCGATCCAGGCGTCGCTCGATCTCCCTGAAATGTTCCGCCCGCTCGCGATACGTAGCGGCCGCAGGAGACGACGCGGCGTCGGATTGGATTGCTTTTTCTGAAGGCATGGCGAACAGGCGACGTCGGGCAACGGAAAACTCGCTTGCCTGCCGTCAACGGAAGCAAGAGAAACGTATTGTCCGGCTCGTCGCCGGCGATTCAAGCCCTGTAGAGGTTTGGCGTTTCATTTCCGCTCAGCCGAACCATGCGAGTCTGGCAGAAGCGGACGACGGCCGCTAGATTGAAGCGATCGTAAGATCGTCCCGCTACCGGCCATTCAAGGAGGAGTTACCGAGAAATGGATGTCGCCGATGTGATGCAGCCCTTTCGCGTCGATGCCCTCAAATCGATCGCCCGGCAGGCCGGCATTCCGAAAACGGTCACGCGCAAGCCGGAGTTGATCGCCGCATTGGAGCGCTTCATGAAGAGCGATCCGGCGGGCTTCGTCGAGCGGCTCGCGCCTATCGAGCGAAACCTGCTGGCTGAGGCGGTCCACAATAACAACCGCATCGATCCGGCCGTATTCTCCGCCAAATACAAAGTCGATTGCCCTGTGCCGCGGCGCTATGGCGATGCGGCTTCGCTGATCGCCATGGTCGTCGTCCGCGCGGAGCATTCTTCCCAGCTCGAGACGCCGCGGACGATAGCCGCTCTGCTCAAGCCGTTTCTGGAGAAACCGGCGGCAGCGCGGCCGGCAACGATCGAACAGCTTCCCGAGACGTTGGACATGCGCGCTGACAGCGCCCATCATGATGTTACCGACGTTCGCCCGATTCACGTCTATTCAGGCGAACGGACCGCGTTCCTGGAGTTGCGCCGCGTGTTGCAGTTGGTGCATGGGGGCAAGCTCCGCGTTCAGCCGAAAAGCAACCGGCCGACCCCTGCGACGGAGCGGGCCATAGCCGCTTCGCTGGCGGAGCCCGACTTCGATCTCGAACTGCCGCCCGAAGCGAGCGACAAGTATTCGCTCAAGCCCGGCGCCGTGCGGGCCCATGTCTGGCCCGTGCTGGTGCAACAGTGCGGGTGGTGCAAGACAAGCGGCGAAACGCTGAGGCTCACGAAGGCGGGGCGGGAGATGCTTCAAAATGCGTCGCCCGAGGCGTTTCGCGCGGGAGCGGAGCGTCTGGCCGTGGACGACCGCTTTGACGAGCTGAACCGAGTCAATCAAATCCGCGGGCAAACCGGCAAAGGAAAGCGCTGGATGACCTGCCCTTCGAAGCGCCGCGATATCGTGTTTGATGGATTGGCTGAGTGCCCCGAAAACGAGTGGCTGGAATTTGCCGAGGCGTATCGCTTCGTACACGCCACGGGGCATCAGTTCGCAGTGACGGAGGACCCGTCGTTTCTCTATATCGCTGATGCACACTATGGTTCGATCTACGACAGCGTCGCGGTCGACCGGCAATATCTGCGGGCGCTGCTGTTCGAATCGCTCGCGACGCTAGGAATGGTCGACGTCGCTTACGTTTATCCGCACTATCTCTGGCCCGAGTTGGGAGACTCCTGGGGCGCGGACGACATCGACTATTGTGGCCGTTACGACGGCCTGTTGTACGTGCGGTTGAATGCGCTGGGAGCGTATTGCCTGCGGCTTACGGATCAATATTCGCCGCCGGCGGCCGATGAGCGGAAACTGTTCACGGTGTTGCCCAACCGCGAAATCGCCGTCACGGGCGCAAACGACTTGCTGCCGGGCGATGCGAGCATGTTGGAATTGTTTGCCAGCCGGCAAAGCGACCGGCTGTGGCGGATCGATCCGCAGCGCCTTCTGGATTACGTCGAGACGGGCGGACTGCTGGAGGACGTGCTGCGGTTCGCCGAAGAGCACGCAGCCGAGGGAATTCCCGAGACCGTTCGAGTCTTTTTCAACGACTTCCAGGCGAAGGCCGGCGCCATTCTCGGCGCCGAGGATGCAAGCCTGATTGAGTTTGCCGATCCGGCCGTGGCGGCTCTGGTCGCTCACGACGCGCGGGCGGGCAAGTTGTGCCTGCCTGCAGGCCCGCGGCACGTCGCCGTATCGAAAAAGAATGAGCGGGCGTTTCGTACGGCGCTGAAAAAGCTGGGTTACGTTCTGCCGTGATGTCGCAATACCGCCCGGACAACCCGTTGATCGTCCAGGGCGATCATACCGTGTTGGTCGAGGTCGACAGTCCGCGGTATCTCGCCGCGCGAGATGCGCTGGCGCGGTTCGCCGAATTGATCAAGTCGCCCGAGCACATTCATACCTATCGCATCACGCCGCTTTCCATCTGGAACGCCTGTGCCGCGGGCGTAACTCCGGACGAAATCGTCCAGACGCTGATCGAATTCTCGAAATACGAGACGCCCGCGCACGTGGCGGTAGAGATTCGCGACTACGCCTCGCGTTACGGCCGCCTGCGCCTGACGCGCGACGAAGACGGCCTGGTGCTGTCGGCCGCCGACGCGCCGCTGGCCGAACAGGCCAGCCGCAGCAAGCACGTGGCGCCGCTGCTCGTCGAGCGGATCTCGCCGCTGACGTTCCGCGTCGATCCGGCCGAGCGCGGGCGTTTGAAACAGGCGCTGGTAAAAATCGGCTTTCCAGCCGAAGATCTTGCCGGTTATTGCGCAGGGGAGCCGCTGGCAATCAAGCTGAGAACCAGCACGACGGCGGGGCAGCCGTTTGCGTTGCGTCACTACCAGCAGGATGCGGCCGACGTGTTTTATGCAAGCGGCGCGGCGCGGGGAGGATCGGGCGTGATCGTGCTGCCCTGCGGCGCCGGCAAGACGGTCGTCGGCATGGCGTGCATGGCGGCCGTCCAGGCCTCGACGCTGGTACTAACCACCAATATCACGGCCACCCGGCAATGGATCTCGGAGATTCTCGACAAAACCACGCTGCACGCCGACCAGGTGAGCGAATACAACGGCCGGGCCAAAGACGTGCGGCCCGTCACCGTGGCGACCTATAGCATCATGACCTGGCGAGAGAGCAAGGAAGCCGATTTTATTCACTTGTCGCTGTTCGACGAGCGCAACTGGGGGTTGATCATCTACGACGAGGTGCATCTGCTTCCGGCGCCGGTGTTCCAGGTTACCGCCGGCCTGCAAGCCCGCCGGCGGCTGGGCCTGACCGCGACGCTGGTGCGAGAGGACGGCCGCGAAGACGACGTGTTTGCGCTGATCGGGCCGAAAAAAGTCGACGTGCCTTGGAAAGTGCTGGAAACGCAGGGCTGGATCGCCACGGCCGCCTGCACCGAAGTGCGGATGCCGCTGCCCGAAGAGCTGCGCATGACGTACGCCCTGGCCGAGTCGCGGAATAAGTTCCGCATCGCTTCCGAGAACCCTCGCAAACTCGCAGTCGTGCGGCAGTTGCTTGCCGAGCATGCCGATGAGTCGGCGCTGATCATCGGCATGTACGTCGATCAGATCAAGGCGATTGCGAACGAGTTGGATGTGCCGGTCATTACCGGTTCGACGTCGCAACGGCGGCGGGACGAGCTTTTCGAAGAGTTCAAGTCGGGCCGGCTGCGAGTGATGGCCGTGTCGAAGGTGGCGAACTTTGCCGTCGACTTGCCCGACGCCTCGGTGGCGATCCAGATTTCGGGAACGTACGGGTCGCGGCAGGAAGAAGCTCAGCGCCTCGGGCGCGTCTTGCGGCCGAAGGCAGGACGCAACCAGGCGCACTTTTACACTCTGGTCAGTCGCGACACGGTGGAACAGGACTTTGCCCTCAAGCGGCAATTGTTCCTCTGTGAGCAGGGATACGCCTACAACATCCGCGACGCGGAATAACATGCAACCATGAAGCATTTTTCGGCAGAATGGACGAACTTCGCCCGCTACGCAGCTATCTGGAGCCAACTCTGCCTGGAAACGCGGAAAGCGTTTCTCGAACTCAAATCAAACCAGCACGCTCCGGCGGCCGCGTTTCAGCGCGACCTGGAATGGATGTTGAGCGAAAAGCTGCTGACGCTTTCCGCCGACCGTCGCAGCGTTCAAGTCCACGACGATGCGCGCTCCTTCAGCCGCGCCCTGCGCGCGATGCGCCGCCAGCCGATCTTTGATTCGTCCACGGCCGACGCCTTGTTGCTCTATTTGCAAGAGCACATGTCCAGCGAGGAGCTCGACAGAGTGGCGCGCGGCGCCGGAATCTACTACGGCAGCAAGCTTGTTTTGGCGCGCAAGGCGGCGGCCGAGGAGTGGTTGACGGAGTTTCTGGCCGCGGATCCGCAGCAATGGGAGAGAGAGCGAATCGGCTGGGGAGCGGCGCCGGCCATGCAATCTGCCGAGTCGGTCGAGGCCGTGAGAACGCTGTTGCTCAAGCTGATGCCCCGAGCCGAGCCGGTTGCACTTGCGGAACTGCCGTCGCTCGTGCCGGAACTGTCGCCGCGACATTTCGATATTGC
>DASZUP010000555.1:0-4560 GCA_035547635.1 Pirellulales bacterium | reverse complement strand
AGCTGTTCGAGCTTCTCTCCGATCCGCCGCTCTTTTACTTGCCGCCTGCGACAACAGGACATGCCAGGCACTACATGCCCTGGTTCAAGAAAGGACCGGGCGATAAAACCAAGGTTTTCGATGCGTTTGTCGCGGTCCCTCGCGGCGCCAGCGTCGCTATTCTTTGGCCAGATAGAGCGTTATCGGAGCGCCAGCAGCCGCTGTTGTCGATGTTGCTCGAAAACCTTGGCTGGTTTGGCCGAGGCGAGTCGTGGTGCGAGGCGGCCATCCTCGGCGCTGAGGTCACATCGCAACTCAAGCCTAATTGCTCGCCAATAAGCGGCGACGCCGACGGTTGCGGCGTTGAACCGGTTCGCGTCCTTTGTGCCGATCCCACGCTCGCATTCGACAATGAACACACGCCTAAGCTTGTGCGCACCGAAGGCGGCGGAAAAAACAAGCAGACCCTTTACACGGCCGTCTACGACCCCGATTGGCACCTTTGCATGGAGACTGCCGCGCTTCACGAGCAGCGTTGGTCTGACCCGCCGGGCTCGCGATGGGTCACATACGGTCGTAGTCCCGATTGCTTCAACGTCGCGCGCGCCGGCCGTCGGAAGCCCGCGTTTCGAACAACTCGCTTCCAGATCGCTCGCTACGCGCTTGATTCTGCCGTGTTGCCATTGTTGCAGGACACGCTTCCAATCGCCGAGCAGGCTCGACGCGGCCTGCGGCTGCGCTCGGAAACGTTTTTCGGGAAAGACAAAGACGGTCGCCCGCTCACGGGCCACAAGCACGCCTACTTCTTGCCGACGGATGAGGACGGTGACGGACGCCTCGATCATCTGACGATCGTTTCAGAGACGCCTTTCATGGAAGAAGAGATCCGCGCACTCGACCGGCTCCAGCTTCGCTGTCGGCCCGGACGCGAGCCGCCGTCGGCGCCAATCCATTTGTTGCTGATGGGATTGGCGAGCTTCGATGACGCGGATTACCAGCCGCTCCCGCTGCGAGCCTCCGCCCGGTGGGTTTCTGCGACGCCATTCCTAGCCACCAGGCATCCGAAACGTCGTGGTCAGAAACGCGATCCCGACGAGCTCTTATCGTCGCCAGTGAGCTTCCTGGAGGCGGCTTTGCGCGAAGAGGTAACTCGGTTAGCGGCGAGACGCAGCCAACAGCCGATACGAACTGTTGCGCCTATCGAAGCGATTCAGCCGCTCTTGGAACATAACGCGTTTCGGATTCGGCCAAGCGATTGGCAGAGGTTTGCGGGCGGGAGGACGCTACGGCCCCTGCAATTCAAACGCTTTCGCGACAAGCGAGGTGACGACGGCGGAAGGCGCCTGGCAGGAGCGTTTGAGGTCTGCTTCGCCTCGCCGGTTCGTGGCCCGATTTGCCTCGGGTATTCGTCTCACTTCGGCATGGGGCTCTTTCTCCCCAAGGAAGATGGGAATACGCAATAAGATCGTCAACGTTCTTTGACAATTCGGTATATCCTGGGGAACACAATCGGGGATGGGTTACGGATTGCGGCCGCGGCGCCGTGCGCATCCGTAACCTGTCCCCGCGGCGGCGGGACGGATGCTTCCAGGCGACAACAAGACGCGCCGATAAAATGCTTGCAACCGGCGAGCGGCGGATTACACTCGGCTACCGCCGCGGGCATGTGTTCTGTTCGTGCGTCTTATTTAGCGGCCTTCATTCTGGCCCGCGGAATGGTTCGAGCGTCTCGCGCGGAAACGCCCCTTGCGGCGGCCGCGCGGCCGAGGTCTCGCTTCGGCGGTTTTTTGCTTCCGCGTTCATCGGCGATTGTGACGTCGCCGCTTGTGGCATGGATGGCGCGGCACGATGCCCGTCTGGCGCAGCGGATGCTTGACGAGAGCCCTCACCCGACCTCTCCCCGCGGGAGAGGAGAACGCGCGCAAGAGGCCAACATGCGCAATACCTTTCTGGTCTGCTACGACATCCGAGACGACAAACGACTGCGCAAAGTGTTCAAGACCATGCGCGATTTCGGCGACCATTTGCAGTACTCGATCTTCGAGTGCCAGTTCACGGCTGTCGACCTGGCCCGCTGCCGACACACGCTCGGCGAAATCATCAAGCATAACGAAGACCAGGTGCTGTTTGTCGATCTCGGGCCGGTCGAAGGACGCGGCGATCGAGTCATCAGCGCCCTCGGACAGCCGTATTGCCCGCTCGATGCGCCGTGCATCGTCGTGTGAAGGTCGGAATGTGGAATTTGGAATGTGGGAGGCGCCGATCGCCCGGCGGAGCGGTTCGCAATCACGCCGAACTTTGGACCTTGGACTTTTCACTTTGGACTGATTTCCTATGCGCGCCGCTGAGACTCTTCCGGATTATCTGCCCGCACGGATGCTCAATGAATTCGTCTATTGCCCTCGGCTGTTCTATTACGAATGGGTCGACGGCGTGTTCGTCGACAATCGCGAGACGGTCGAAGGCTCGCTCCGCCACTCCAAGTTGGACGGCAAGCAAGACGCCCTGCCGGCGGCCGACGCGGCCGCGGGAGACGTCATCCACTCCCGCTCCGTCACGCTCTCCAGCGACACGCTGCAACTGATCGCCAAAATGGATCTGGTCGAAGGCGATGGCGACCTGGTCTCGCCGGTCGATTACAAACGCGGCAATCCGCGGGAGAACCAGCGGGAAGGCACGCTTACGGCCTGGGACACTGATCGCGTGCAACTCGCCGTCCAGGCGCTGGTGCTGCGTGAAAACGGCTACCGCTGCGAAGAAGGTGTGATCTATTATGTCGCCACCAAGCAGCGCGTGCGCGTGCCGATCGACGAGGCCCTGGCGGCCGAAACGCTCGACGCTTTGGATCAAGCTCGCCGTACCGCCGAGAGCGGGCGGATGCCGCCGCCGCTGGTCGACAGCCCCAAGTGCCCTCGCTGCTCGCTGGTCGGCGTCTGTCTGCCGGACGAAACCCGCGCGGCGGCCGGAGCGGCGAACGGGGCCAAGCATGGCGCTGGCCGCGGCCGCCAGCAAACGTTGTTCGACGTCGGCGAAGCGCCGCGGGCGGTCGTCGGCGTCGGCGCCGTCGAAGAGGAAGTTCGCCGCCTGGTTCCCGCCCGGGACGATCTGCGCCCGTTGTACCTCAACACGCAAGGCCTGCGCGTTGGCAAGAGCGGCGGCGTGCTGAAGGTCCACGAAAAAGACAAGCTGGTGCAAGAGGTGCGGCTCGGCGAGATCTGCCAGTTGAATCTGTTCGGCAATATCCAAATGACCACGCAGGCCGTGCAATCGCTCTGCGAAGCGGAAGTGCCGGTGGCCTATTTTTCGATGGGCGGCTGGTTTTACGGCGTGACGCACGGGCTGGGCGTGAAGAACATCTACCTGCGTCGCGAGCAGTTCCGCCTGGCCGAGGTACCCGCCTTTTGCCTGCGGCTTGCCCGGGCGCTGGTGGCCGGCAAGATCCGCAACCAGCGCACTATGTTGCAGCGGAACCATATTGAGCCGCCGCCGGCCGCACTGGCCCAAATGAAGTGCATGGCGGACGACGCCGAGCACGCCGTAGCCTTAGATCAACTGCTCGGCATCGAAGGAAACGCGGCGCGCGTGTACTTTGCCAACTTTGCGGGCATGATCAAGCTGCAGTCGGATGAGCTGGACAAATTGGACGATGGGCCTGGCGAGCGCGGCGACTCAGTCGAGCCGGAAACGTGCGGCGGCGGCGATGCGGCCGCGAGGCCCGGAGAGCGCAACGGCCGCTCGTCGCCGTTTGCGTTCGATTTCACACGCCGCAACCGGCGGCCGCCGCGCGACGCGGTGAATGCGCTGTTGTCGCTGGCGTATAGTGTGCTGGCCAAGGATCTGACGGTGATTTCGCACACGGTCGGTTTTGATCCGTTCCTCGGATTTTACCATCAGCCGCGTTTCGGTCGGGCGGCGTTGGCGTTGGACCTGATGGAGCCGTTTCGGCCGCTGATCGCCGACTCGGCGGTGCTCTCGGCCATCAACACGCGGATGATTTCGCCGCGCGACTTCATCCAGGTCGGACCGGCGGTGGCGCTGAAGCCGGAGGGGAGGAAGGCGTTTTTCCGGGCCTACGAGCAGCGCATGGACACGCTGGTCACGCACCCGCTGTTCGGCTATCGTGTCAATTATCGTCGGATCCTGGAGATTCAGGCTCGCTTACTCGAGCGCGTGTTGCGAGGCGAGCTGAACACCTACCCGGTATTCACGACGCGATGACGCAGCGCGGCTCGATGGTGATCATGGTAAAGGCGGCATGTTGGACGGCGCCTTTTTTTCGCCTGCCTGCCGTGCGAGCGGCGAGGTGCGGTTAAAAGTCCGGGGACCGCTCGCAAGCCGTAATTCATTGTCAAGGAAGGAGGTTATGCAACGCATGCCGCGAGGAGCAGTCAGAGGAGTCCGAACCGGTCGCCGCCGCTCGCAAGCCGCTCCATTGCTCCTTGGCCAGTTTGGAGTTAGAGTGGCGGCCTTTCCGCGGTTGAAGAACCGCGGCCCCATTGAAGCGAGAATCTTTGTGCCCCTGTCCTGCCGCAACTTCTCTTTCCGCGGTTGAAGAACCGCGGCCCCATTGAAGCTTTTTGG
>DASZUP010000554.1:0-2688 GCA_035547635.1 Pirellulales bacterium | reverse complement strand
TCGATTCTGGCCTTCGGCGCGAGTCAAGTCAATTTTCGCGTGACGCATTTGCAAATTCGGCGCGGACGGCGACATCCGCTCTTCGCCTTGTGAAATCGCCCTGCGCCAAGTAAGGTGAACTTTAACTATCTGCTGAATTTCCCCGCAGTTTTCCCGCCTGTCGTCTCCTCTTCGCAACGGTTGAGAACCCTCGATGTCGCTTGCTCGCTGGCTGATTCGTTGGACGGCTGTGGCCGTGGTGTTGCTTCTGTTTCTTGGCGCCGCCGGGCTCCGGCCGGCTCAGGCCCAACACCCCGCAGAACCTTACGCGGCGAAGGTCGAAGCGGCCTCGGAGCAGGCCGCCACGGCGATCAAGCGGATCCGAACGCCCGCAGGGCTCGAACTGCGGCTGTTCGCGGCCGAGCCGCTGCTGGCCAACCCGGCGGCCTTTTGCAGCGACGACCAAGGGCGGTTCTACGTGGCCGAGACGTTCCGGCTGCACGACGGCGTGACCGATATCCGCGGCCACATGGATTGGCTCGACGACGATCTGGCCTGCCGCACGGTCGAGGACCGCGTGGCGCTATACAAGAAGTATCTGAAAGACAAGTTCGAGACGTATGCGGTGCATCACGACCGAGTCCGGCTGATCGAAGACCGCGACGGCGACGGAACGGCCGACACGGCGCATGTGTTCGCTGAAGGCTTTCATCATGCGGCCGACGGCATCGGCGCCGGCGTGGCGGCTCGCGACGGCAAGGTCTGGTACACGTGCATCCCGGATCTGTGGCGACTGCAAGATACCGACGGCGACGGCCAGGCCGACGAGCGCAAGTCGCTCTCGCACGGCTACGGCGTGCATGTCGGCTACCTGGGGCACGATCTGCACGGCCTGCGGTTCGGTCCGGACGGCAAGCTCTACTTCAGTATCGGCGACCGCGGGCTGAACGTCGTTACGCAAGAAGGCCGGCGGCTGTTTTCGCCCGACACCGGCGCCGTGCTGCGCTGCAACCCGGACGGCTCAAAGCTGGAGATCTTTGCCAGCGGTCTACGAAACCCGCAAGAGCTGGCGTTCGACGAGTACGGCAATTTGTTCACCGGCGACAATAACTCTGACGGCGGCGACAAGGCGCGGTGGGTTTACCTCGTGGAAGGCGGCGACAGCGGCTGGAGAATCGGCTACCAGTTTCTCGACAAGCGCGGCCCGTGGAACAGCGAAAGAATGTGGGAGCCGCAGTGGGACGGCCAGGCCGCCTACTTCCTGCCGCCGATCGCCAATGTGGCCAACGGTCCTTCGGGCTTGAGTTACGATCCCGGCGCCGGGCTGCCGGAACGATACCGCGGCCACTTCTTCCTCTGCGACTTCCGCGGCGCCAGCGCCAACAGCGGCATCTATTCCTTCTCCGTCAAACCCAAAGGCGCGACGTTCGAACTGACCGACCTGCACGAGTTCATCTGGTCGACCTGCGCCACCGACGTCGACTTCGGTCCTGACGGCTCGCTCTACTTCAGCGACTGGGTCGAAGGCTGGGGCAAGCCGGGCAAGGGCCGGCTCTACAAGCTCGTCGATCCGGTACGCGAGCACGACAAAACTGCGGCCGAAATCAAACGTCTGCTTGGCGAAGGCTTTGCTGCGCGTAACACGGACGAACTGCTCGGCTTGCTGGCGCACGCCGATCAACGGATCCGCCAACGGGCGCAGTTCGCACTGGCCGCCCGTGGCGCCGGCGCGGCGCCGCAACTGACCCGACTGGCTGTGGAAGGCGAACACCAGCTTGCCCGCGTTCACGCCATCTGGGCCCTGGGCCAATTGGCCGAACAATTTCCGAACCAGTCCGCCGCCGTGCTCGCTCCGCTGTTGCCGTTGCTGAACGACGCCGACGCGGAAATCCGCGCCCAGGCGGCGCGGCAATTCGGCGATCATCGCCTGGCCGCAGCGTTCGACGTTCTTGTCGAGCATCTGCAAGACGACAGCCCTCGCGTGCGCTTCTTTGCGGCGCTGGGACTCGGCAAGCTGGGGCGGCGTGACGCGATCGGCCCGGTGCTGGCCATGCTGCGAGACAATGCCGATCGGGATCCGTATCTGCGACATGCCGGCGTGATGGCGCTGAGTTGGATTAACGATCTGCCGGCTATGGAGGCTGCGGTCGAAACGGCGACGCCTGCCGAGCGGATGGGCGCCGTGCTGGCGATGCGGCGGCTCAAGAGCCCGCAAATCGCCCGTTATTTGCACGACGCAGAACCCAAGATCGTCGCCGAAGCCGCCCTGGCGATCTGCGACGCGCCAATCGAAGCAGCGATGCCCCAGTTGGCCGCGTTGATTGAACGGCCGAACCAATCCGTGGCGGCGCTGCGCCGGATCATCAATGCCAACTTCCGCCTCGGCTCGTCTGAGCAGGCCGATGCGCTAGCGCGGTTCGCCGCCCGGTCCGACGTGCCGGAAGAAATGCGCGTCGAAGCTTTGCAGTGCCTGGAGAACTGGGCCCACCCTTCAGGCCGTGATCGGACGACGGGCTTATGGCGCCCGCTCGAGCCGCGCGACGCCGCCGTTGCCGCCGACGCGCTGCGGCCGGTGCTGGGAGGCGTGTTCGTCGGCGGAGAAGCGGTGCGTCAGGCGGCGACTCAGGCCACCGCAAAACTGGGCATCAAAGAAGTCGGACCGGAACTGGCGGCGCTGGTCGCAGACGGCGAGCAGCCGCCACAGGTGCG
>DASZUP010000553.1:0-4714 GCA_035547635.1 Pirellulales bacterium | reverse complement strand
GATACGGCGACCTTGGATGGAGCAACCACGTCAGCGTGCTCGCGGCGACAGTTGCTGCGGAGCGCCGCTTGCGGGTTCGGTTCGCTGGCTTTCGCGGGGATCGCTCAGGCGGCGAGCGGACAGGCGCCGCATCATGCTGCCCGAGCCAAGCGCGTGATCTTCCTGTTCATGCACGGCGGCCCGTCGCACGTCGACACGTTCGATTACCGTCCCGAGTTGCAGAAACGCAGCGGACAACGTCTGCCCTTCGCACCGGCCAAGAATCTCGATCCGGCGGCCACGAGCCAGGCGAAGCTGATGGGGTCTCCGTGGAAGTTCCGGCAGCATGGCGAGAGCGGGTTGTGGGTGAGCGAACTCTTCCCGGAAGTCGCCAAACGCGCCGATGACCTGTGCGTGATTCGTTCCGTACACAGCAAGGGACAGTCGCACGGCCAGGCCGTCTGCATGCTCCACACGGGGACGGACAACTTCGTGCGGCCTTCGGTCGGCGCCTGGGTCAGCTACGGGCTGGGGACGGAGAATCGCGATCTCCCCGCGTTTGTCAGCATCAGCCCGTCCGCTTCGCACGGCGGACCGCGCAACTATGGGCCGGCCTTTCTCCCTGCCGCGCATCAGGCCACGACGATCGGCCGGAATGGAAAGCTCGCCGAGGACGCCTCGTTTGATTTCCTCGCGTCCAAGTCAGCCGATTCCGTGCAGGCCCGCAAGCTGGAACTGCTGCAGCAGATCAACGGCGAGCATTTTCAGCGGACCGGCTACGCGCCGATCGAGGGCATGATCCGCTCGATGGAAATGGCCTTCCGGATGCAGTCCTCAGCGCCGCCTGTGATCGACATCAGCAACGAACCTGAGCACGTTCGCCAACTCTATGGCATCGGCGAGAAGGAAACGGACAACTACGGACGCCAGTGTCTGTTGGCCCGCCATTTTGCCGAAGCCGGAGTGCGCTACATTCAGGTGTCGACGCCGAACGTCTGGGACCAGCACAGCAATCTCCACTCAGGGCACGAGAAGAATTCGCTCGCGGTCGACAAGCCGATCGCCGGCCTGCTCACCGACCTGAAGCACCGCGGCTTGCTCGATGAAACGCTGGTCGTATGGAGCGGCGAGTTCGGCAGAACGCCGATCGTGCAAGGTTCCAACGGCCGCGATCACAATCCGCAAGGCTTCACCGTCTGGATGGCCGGCGGCGGCGTAAAAGGAGGCTTTTCCTGGGGGCAAACCGACGAATTCGGGTACTTCGCCGTGCAGGACAAAGTCCACATGCACGACCTCCACGCCACGATACTGCATCTGCTGGGCATCGACCACGAGCGTCTCACCTACCGCTACGCCGGGCGCGATTTTCGCCTGACTGACGTCCACGGCTCGGTGGTCCACGGCATCATGGCCTAGGCAGTCGCGCTAACTTGCCGAGCGCGCTGAGCCCTAAACTGGGAGAGCATGTGGAAACTGAATCCTTTGAGGGCCGGAGTTTCCCTTTGGCGCTGTCCACCATGTTGACGTTCTGCGAGCAAGACGTCGAAACCACGGCCGAACGCGTGCCGCAGCAATTAACCAAGGAGCGGATCAAGTGAAGTTGACTACTTTCCTGATGTTCTACGGCGTTGCGGAGGAGGCGATGACGTTTTACGTCTCGCTGTTTGGCGGCCGCTCGAAGATCGTCTCCATCCAGCGCTATGGTCCCGGCGAGGCGGGCAAGGACGGAACGGTTCAAGTTGCGACCTTCGAGCTCGACGGCCAGCAATTGATGTGCATCGACAGTCCGACGCCTCATCCATTCACGTTCACGCCGGCCATGTCACTGTACATCGCCTGCTCGGACGAAGCCGAGATCGACCGCCTCGCCGCCGGCCTGTCGGAAGGCGGCCAGGCGTTGATGCCGCTCGGCGCCTACCCGTTCAGCAAGAAGTTCGCCTGGCTGCAGGATCGCTTCGGCGTCTCCTGGCAGTTGAACCTGGCGTGAAGGCGGGCGCCAACTAACTGCCGAGCAACTCCGCCGCCACGCGGGCCTGCAGGCAAAGCTCCAACGCAGCGCGGCTGGCAGGCTGCGGATCCCAGCGTACGGCTTCGGCTTTAGCCTCGGTGAATTGGCGGAAACGCTCGATTGGCTGGAGCAACCGCACGAAGCCGAGTTGTCGGCCGAGCGTTTCCAGCTCGCGCCAGGCGGTTGCTTGCCGGGCGTCCCAGCGGCGCAGCCCGGAGAGGAAGACTTCGGAAAGCTCGAACTGCAACTGCTCGAAAACGAGTGCAAGGGATCAGACGATTCGTCGGCGGGAGAATCGCGTTCGTCCAGCATCGCTTGCTTGGCGCCGTCGGTCGGAACGTAAGGCTGCACGCCGATGCGCCGCGAACCTTGCTGAAAGACGAGCAACAGCGGCTGGATGGTCAGCGCCCCGCTGGTCGCGCTCGCCCTGCCGCAAACAAACCGCAATTCGCCAGGCGCGTTGGTCAGCATCGATAATAGCGATTCGAATCCTTCGCGACCGCGCGAGTGGTACGGGTGCACCAACAAGGCCTGGCCGCCGGACGCATCGGACAGCATGGCTTCCAAACGCTGCTGCGACGGATTGAAGCTCGCGTCGGCAGCCGATTGCACGGGCGCGACGTAGAGATTCTCCGTCAAGTTCCGCGGCCGCAGATAGGCCGGCGGCAAGGCGGC
The DNA here is from genome assembly GCA_035547635.1 of Pirellulales bacterium. GTDB lineage: Bacteria > Planctomycetota > Planctomycetia > Pirellulales > JAICIG01 > JAICIG01. The sequence goes on along the minus strand of DASZUP010000553.1, from coordinate 2,052 downwards.
CAGCCGCGCGGCAAGTTGCGCGAAGCCTTCGACCGCCGCCGGCGGCTTGAGTTGCTCCCAGGCGAACGCCTGGGGATTGACGGTGAACGAGGTCGCCGAGCGCGGCAAGACCAACCTTCCGCTGGGAGTGCGCTTGCCCGATTTCAACAGGAGCTGCGATTGGCTCAACGATGCCAGCGAAATGCCGCGAGTGATCACGTAGCCGGCCAGATCGGCGAAGCTCTTCGGCGCCTCGGCGGATTCGGGCGGCGGATCGGCGAACGTTCGCTCCACTGCCGCCAGGCTGCCCGTATCGGCGTCTTGCAGATAAGCGCTGAGCGTCGCGGTGCGTCGCCCGAGGCGCACGCCCAAACCCAGGCCGATCAAGCGGCCGCCGGCAATGTCGGTCGTGCGATCGCTGGCCGAGCCGCGGATCAGCAGTTGCGGAACGGCCGTCGTGCCATTGCGAATGGCGCGAGCCCGGGCCAGCAACTCGCCGATCAAGCTTGTCGCTTCCAAGGGATCAAAACGAGCATCGTGTCCTTGATAGGCGAGGCATTGCTCGTGAAGATCGACCAGCAGTTCCGCCGGCCAGACGAGGCCCGCCTTGCGGAGCGAGCCTTCCAAACGCAGCAAGCGTTGCGGCCAGGTTGCCGCACAGCCCGCAAAGCCGGAAACGCCCAGCTCCGCGAGCAGCGCATCCAACTCGGCCAGCAAGTCGCGCGGCGCGTCCGGCACTGCTTGTTGGAACGCAACCAGACCGGTGGTCTGTTCGGGCGGCAACCGGCGAAAGGCCCAGACCGCCAGCGGCACGAACGTCGCTAGCAGCGAGACATCGCAATCGGCGGAGACGTAGCGCAGATCGCCCGGCACGAGAAACCGCAGCGTGCAAGGAGAATCGAGGAAACGCGCGACCGGCTTGGCGCCGCGTGTCAACTCCACCAGCACGCCTTGGCCGAACCGTTGCCGCGCCTTGGCAACGGCTGCCTGACGAAAGGCGCTGACCAGCGCCTCGTCGGCGATCTCGCCAGGATCCCAGGGCGCTATCACGTGCGGCTGCAAGCCCGCGTCGTCGGCAACTTGCTCACTTGCTTCCAGCGCCGCTGCTCTCTGTTCGCCGGATCGGCAATGCTGCTGATAGGCCAGCACCGAGCGTATGAGATGCCGGCTGATGCCTTCGGCGCCGCTGGAGCAGGCGGCGTCGTGCAACGCGGCGCCGGCGGGAAAGCGGCAGACGATCTCGTCCGACCAGCGGACGACCAGATCATCGCCTTCTTCCGCAATCTCGCACGATGGGTCTCCGGCCTCCAACTCCCGCAACGCGCGCTTGACCGTGCCGCGGTTGGTGAGCGAAGCCAGATCGTCGGGCGTGAGCGCCAGCAGGTCGTTGCGGAGCATGGTTCACCGGCGGACTTTTTCAGCCACCCAGGCGGCCAGTTCGCCGGGCGTCATGGCCGCTACGTGGGCGCCCATTTGCACCAACCTCGCCGCCACGCTGTGGTCGTAGGTCGGTTCGGCGCGTTCATCGAGCGCTGCCAGGCCGAGCAGCGTGACGCCGCTGTCCAGCAGCCGCCTGGCGGCGCCGAACAACCGCTCGAGCGGCGCCCCTTCATAAAAGTCGGTAATCAGCGCCACGATCGTCCGCTGCGGCGAATCGACCAGTTCGGCCGCGTAACTCAACGCCTGGCCGATGTCGGTGCCGCCGCCGAGTTGCACCTTCATCAGCGTCTCAACCGGATCGGTGCAGTGCTCGGTGACGTCGACCACCTGCGTATCGAACAGGCAGAGGTGCACCCGCATCGTTTTCAGGCCAAAAAAGATCGAAGCGGTGACGGCCGAATGAATCACGCTGTCGAGCATGCTGCCCGATTCGTCGACGAGGATGATGATTTGCCAGCGGTCGACTTGCCGCCGCACGCGCGAGTAGAACCAGGGCGCTTCGATCACCAGCCGTCGCCGCTCGCGATCGTAATGCTTCAGGTTGGCGCGGATGGTGGCTTTTAGGTCGAGGTTCTTGGCGATCTTCAGGTACGAGCGCCGATTGCGGTCGAGGGCGCCGAGGAACGGGTTCCG
>DASZUP010000552.1:0-1730 GCA_035547635.1 Pirellulales bacterium | reverse complement strand
TATGGCAACTTCAATCCCTGCTCTCGGAAAGGAGCGACTGATGTACTTGGAACACTTCCAACTCGCCCGACAACCGTTTTCGGAACACGCCGCCGTGACCGCGCTGTGGCAGGACGGCCGCATGGCCGAAGGCCTGGCGCGTCTGGAATACCTGGTCGAGCACGGGGTGCTGGGACTGGTGACCGGCCCCACGGGCGTGGGCAAATCCGCCTTGCTCAAACAGTTCCTGCACGGCCTCGGGGCCCAGCACTGCGAAGCGGTCTACTGCCATCTCAGCCATCTCCCTGCGGCCGGCATGCTCAAGCTCGTCGTCACGCACCTGGGCGACGTGCCGCGGCGGGGCAAGGACCGGCTTTATGAGCAGATCTTGGAACGAGCCGAACGCACCGAAGGAACGCTGTTGCTGGTGTTCGACGAAGCGCACCTGTTGGACGCGGCGGCGCTGACTGATGTGCGGCTGCTGATCAGTTCGGCCCTCGACGTCCGACCGCCGCTGAAGATCCTGCTCGCCGGCCAGGATACGTTGCGAGCCACGTTGCGCCGCACGGGCCACGCCGATCTGCTCAACCGCGTCTCCGTACGTCACCAACTCCGCCCGCTCGCCAAGGACCAGACGACGCGCTACATCGACTTTCAGATGACGCAGGCCGGCGGCAGTCCCAAGACGTTCGACGACTCGGTCAAAGACTTGATCCACGACTTCACCGGCGGCGTTCCGCGACAGATCAACAATCTGGCCACCGCCTGCCTGCTGCAAGCCACGGCTCGCAAGCTGCCGCGCATCGACGACGACTTGTTCCAGCAGGCCGCTCAGGAAGTCCAGTTGCCCTAAGCCCGCCCAGGAGCCTTGCCATGCGTTACTTCTCCGACGATCTGTTGCGCCGCCTGCGCAACCAGATCTCCTTCGAGAATCTGTTCGATCGCTTGCACTGGCCGCATAAACGGCGCGGCGACCAACTGGCCTTCCTCTGCCCGCGCTGCCGAGAAACCCATTCCGCCGTCAATCCCCGTACGAACCTGGCCCGCTGCTTTCACTGCCAGACCAACTTCAATCCCATCGACTTCACGATGAACGCGCGGGAATGCGACTTCGTCGAGGCGGTGCAATACCTGGCCCACTTCCTGCCAGGCGCCGAGAACCACGTTCCGGCGGAATGAGGCCGACGCCGACGATCACTTCCTGAACCACCAGCACGGGCGAGCGATCTCGCCCGTTTTTTAATGCGCCTCGTTGCCGCGCCAATTCAGCCGGCCACGGCGCCAAACCGCCGGTCAACCAAAGATAGCCTTTGGCGGATAAACAAAGCGAGGCGCATCAGGCCCTGGTTCTTCCTTCTGCGAGTTTTGTGTCGCAAAATTGGAAATCGAGAAATTCCGGGCGAAAACCTGGCAGGCTGGACACCCATCCCGGCTTCTGCAGCGACTCCGTCGCACTTTTTCTTATTTTGGGTTCTAAAGTTTTCTGCTCGTGGCTTAAAGAAATCGACAAAAGGGCTTCTCGAAAAATCCGACGGCGGGGAAAAACGCTAGGACGCTTATAGCGCCGTTGTTACGTCTCTCAGGTGCGTATTCTGGAAACAGAGCGATAGTAACAGGGAAGTCGCAAAGCTGCGGAACGCAGGCTATATGGCTATGTGGAGACGAGAAATTCGACAACCGCATCAAAGAGGCCATTGTCGAGCCTCGGGTCAAGCCATGCCCATTGCCCGTTCGGGTTCACCTCCAAGAAC
>DASZUP010000551.1:0-30259 GCA_035547635.1 Pirellulales bacterium | reverse complement strand
AAGCCTTGTTGTTGGAGGCCGAGCTTTTGCAAGGCCGCTACGAACGCCCCGTGAGGGCGCCGACCATCGAGAAAGTTTTCGACGCCTACATCGACAACTTGCAGGCCGACGGCAAGGCGGCCAAGACCTTGGCCAAGGTTCAGCTAGTGCGGCGCCGCGTCCTGGAGTTGGCGGGTCAACGCGGCACGACGTCGATCATGAGCGTCGATCTCAAGTTTGTCGACGCCTACCGCAGTTGGCGGTCCAAGTCGGCCAAGCCGCCGGCGCCCAAGACGATCGCCAATGAATTGATGTTCATTCGCATCGTCGTGAACTTCGGGCTCAGCCGCGGCATGATTCGTCGCGATCCGCTCAAGGGGCTGAAGGTCAAGAAGGCCAGGCCGCGGTCGCAGCCGTGCTGGTCGCACAACGAGGTCGAAACGATTCTGGCCGCGGCCCGCGGTCCGCACTTGGCGTCGCTGGTGCTGCTGGCGGAAACCGGCATGCGGGTCGGCGAATTGCGTTGGCTGACTTGGGCTGACATCGACTTGAGACTGGGCGTCGTCAAGATCCAGCCCAAGGACGCCTGGCAGCCGAAGACCGGCGACCAGCGAGTGATTCCCATGAGCCCGCGGGTTCGCGCTTCGCTGAGCGCTTTGCCGCGGCGTTGCCGCTGGGTGGTGACGGCGGCGCCGTCCAGCCTGTACCCGGACGGCAAGCATCAGATTTCGGAACGTCGGCTGCTGGAATACCTCAAGCGAGTGCTCAAGCGGCTCCGCCTGAAGGGGCACCTCCATACCTTCCGCCATGCCTTTATCTCCCACGCGCTGACGCGGGGCATTCCCGAAGCGATTGTACGGAAGTGGGTCGGGCATGTGGACGCGGAGATCCTGAAGCATTACACGCACATCGCGGATGCGGCCTCGCAGGCGGCCATGCAGCGCCTGGCCGAGGCCGATCGCCAACCTCTGCAGCAGCGGGAGGCCAGGGATGGCCCGGAAAACTCGGATTCGTAATCAGCACAATTTCAGCACAGTCGCAAAGGAGCCGAAAATGCGCGACGCGCAAACTAAAGGCCGTCAACCAGTTAAGGCGACGGCCTTGCTGAAAAGCGGAGAGGACAGGATTCGAACCTGCGGACCAGTTACCCGGTCACGGGTTTAGCAAACCCGCGCTTTAGACCACTCAGCCACCTCTCCAGATGTCGTGCAATGCTCTACCAGCGCAATCAGCGCCGGGTCCAAAATTTTAAGCTTTCTGGCCCCGCCTGCAAGGGATGTTCATGCAGCCTTTGGCAAACTTGGCCATTTAGCGGCCAAGAAGCTTCGGTCGGGGGGCGGGATGGGGGCGAGGACTGGATACCGAAGGCGCTGGATTCGGGAAAGCGGCTACGCAGAGGAGTTATCTTCGTGCTCTTGCTTCTGGCGGCGCTGACGGGCGATCAGCCGTTCCAACTCTTTAAGCTCTTCCGGAGAGATCTCCTCGGCCTTGAGCAGGCTGAGCACGAGTTGGTCCAGGCAGCCATCAAAGACTTTGTGCAAAAAACGAGAAGTCACCCGCTCCCGGCTGTATTTGGGGGTGTAGATGAAGGTACGGCCCTCCGTCCGGTGCTCCACCAGCCCTTTTTCCTCCATAATCCGCAGGACCGTTTGCACGGTATTGAAAGCCAGTTCGCCCTGTGGACAAAGCTTGTCCAGTACCTGGCGCACACTGCCTGAACCGAGTTCCCAGAGGACTTTTAGAATGTCCAGCTCGCGCTGGCTAGGGGTGACTTCGCTTTCGCTCAAAGCGATGCTCCTTGTTAGCCCCGCCGGCTGGCTTCGATCCACAAACTGGATTGCGCCGCACGGAGAACCCACAATCCTCGCGTGCAGTGCCGGAAACCGAAACTATTAGGTAATGCTAGCTGCGCTTCGCACGAGTGTCAAACCCCTGCCAGGCTCGCCGCACGCCCGCTTGCCGGAACGGCGTCAAGCCGCCTGGGACATCAGGCGGTCGATTCGCGCAATGACCATCGAGGCGGAGACCTGCTGCATACAGAGATGGTCGTGGGGACAACGAGAAAGCTTGCGAAGATAGCAAGGGGTGCAATCTACGTCCGCCTGAATCACCGCCAAGGGTCTGCCATAGGGCCCCGTACGATGCGGGTTGGTCGGTCCGAAGACGCTCACTACGGGCTTGCTTAGCGCTACGGCAATATGCATCGAACCGGAATCATTTGTCACGCAGACAGCGGAACGCCGCACCAGGGCGATCATTTCCGCCAACGTCGTCTGCCCCGACAAGTCGCACGCGCTTGGCGCCGCCAGCGCCACCTGCCGGCAACGAGTACGGTCCTTCGGCGAACCGGCCAGCACAACCGCGTAGCCGCGCGCCGCAAGATGCCGCGCCACCTCCGCAAAGCCTTCCACTCGCCAATGTTTGGTTTCCCAGACCGTTCCCGGGACCAGCAGCGCCAGAGGCCGGCCGGTCAGGCCGCGCGCTGTGAGCAGTTGTGCGGCCTTTTCCTCTGTCTCAGGAGGCAGGTGAATGGTGAAGTCAGGAGCCGCGGCGTCGAAACCAAGCACCTGGCCCAGCCACAGATAGCGATCGACGGCGTGGGCCTCCATCGTCGGCAGCGGAATGTAGTGCGAGTACGCGACCCAAGCGCCCTCGCGGGTTCGCTCAAAACCGACTCGGTACGGCGCGCCGCTAGCCACCGTAAATAACGCCGAACGAAGTTGCCCGTGCAGGTCCACCACCAACTCGTAGCGGTTTCGGCGAATTTGGTGCAGCAGGCGGAACATACCCGTCGTCGCCGACCAGTTGCGGCCGAAGCGAGCGAACCGGCGGCGATCGAACAGCACCACGTCCGAGACTCCCGGATGCCAACGAACCAGGTCGGCGTTTTCCGGAGTAACCAGCCAGTCGATTCGGGCATCCGGATAGCGGTGGCGCAGCTTGACCAGCACGGGCAGCGTATGAACGACGTCGCCGACCGCCGACGGCTTAATCAGCAAGATGCGCTCAAACGATTGCGAAGCGAGAGATTGCATGCTGCGGTCATACCAAGCGTGCCACAAACGGCACAAGACCGGAAACGAGCGGGAGGTGGGAAACCCCGGCCGGCCAGGCGATGCGCCTTGCCCAAGCTCGTCCAGTTCGCCAGCTTCCGGTCACGGCCGGACCTGGTTGCTAAGATGCCGCTCGATGGGAAGCGGCGGCGGCAGCCTCTCGACTGGCCGGGGACAAGAACGGCAGCACCCGCTTGGTCCAAGCGGAGAAGCGATGTCGTCGCAATTCGCGGTCGACAATCCGCTGCTCAGTCACCCAGTTGAACTGAACGACGCGTCGCGGCCCGGCGAACGATTTATGTCCGTGGAACGAGTTGTTGCTGCGGCGGAAGGCCAACAAGGTCCCCTGATACGGGGGAACTTCGAGAATCGGATCGTCCAGCGAGTCCGCCGAGCGCAGCAAACGCAGCCGACCGCCTTCAGGCTCCCACTTGGGGTTCATGTAGATCAGCACCGTAATGATCTTACTGAGCGCGTCCGTGTGGATCTTGCCGTCCTTGGCGCTGCAGCAGCCGCGGACGGTGATCATCGTCGGACGTCCGCTGAGATCGATTCCGAACTTCTGTTCGAACGCCGCTCGCATCTCGGATCCCTTCAACTCTTCGACTAGCCGGGCAAAGCCGGGACCGTAGGTCACCTCGCTCAACGGAAAACTGCCCGGTCGCTCGACCTTGGGGAAACCGGCATGAATCGCTTCCAGAGCCGGCGCTTTGACGAACTCCGGCACGACCAGGTATTCGAACGGTTGGCGAACCAACGGAGTGGCGCGAAATGCCGTCAGATCGAGAATGCTCATGACGATCGGCTCCTGGGAGGCTCCGAAACGGAAGAAGGGGCTCCGGCGCCGAGGCGCCGAAATCCAACCGCCAGGCTGCCCGGCGATTCGACGCGGCTATAGATCGGCAATTCGTCCCGTCTTGTTCAGCTATTCCGAAAAGTTTGACTGAAAGGGGGGCGCCGCGGGAGCCGACGTCCCGCGCGGCAACCCCTTTTTACGCTCCGGGTACGAGATCGTTCGCCCAGGGGACAATGCTGAGAATCGCTGCCTCGCTTGCCGGCGAGGCTCCGATGACAACGGGGCGAAAATGCGGCGCCTGGAGCGACGGCGAAAGGATGGCGGAGTCGATTCCGCCTAACTCACCGGCGCCGCGTTGCCGACAAGCTTCACGACTCGCGACGCTGGGCGTGCCCATTGTATTGGGGGTAGACGGGCCTTCGCTTCAAATAGGTGTCGAGTTCGTCGCCCCACTGCGTCCAACCGGCGACTCGCTCTCGAGCGAACAGTTCCAGATAAGGCCCCGGGCTGCACTGTTCGATCAGCCGGTAAGCGACGTGCGGCTTGCGCGAGTGCTCTTCCTTGCGGGTTGCGAACAAATTGACTTGCGTCCTGCCCGGCTTGAGCGTGCGCAGGCGTCCGCGCACGCCGAACAGCACCAACTCGGTCACGTTGCGGAAATAGAATCCAACGCCACGGCCGTCCGGTCCCCCGTCCTTGCGGACCTTATACCAGACGAGATTCGTTTTGTATTCGAAGCCCCAGGCTTTCAACACCTCGAGCCCCCAAGGCAGCAGGGCATTGGGCGCCCACAGATACAGATGGCTTTGATCGGCCGCATGGCGGGCGACCGGCATAGCGCAGATCTCTTCCAAACTCATCGTCTCATAGCGTCGCAGCCGCTTGTGTTCGGGCGCCATCTTGCCCGTACGATTTTGAAATCGCCAGGGGGGGTCGGCCAGAATCGTCCCGAATTGCCCCGTGAGGCCCGGCAGTTGTTGCGAATGCGTTATTGTCGAAGGGACGGTTCGAGGTGCACTCATTGCCGACGAGTCGTTTCCGTTCTGAGCCGTGAAGGGTCATTGCGGCCGCGGGCGAGCGGTCGACGCGGCGGGAGCTTCCGGCAGGAGCAACGGCGGACCGTCAAGGCGGCGCGTGTTGGCCAGCAGGTATTCGCCAAACTCTGCGTCGACGGCTTGCAGCGCCGCTTGCGTGGCGACGCCATGCCGCATGGCCGCCTGCAATTGCTGAGGATCGATACTCAGTCCCAGGCTTTTGACCAGCTTCAAGGCCTCGGCAACCTGCGGATCCTGCTCGAGTTGCTGTTCTTCGCCCGGTTTCGCCTGAGCCGCATCGATCGTGGAAGCCGTTTGCCAGATTACTTGCCATGAACCGTCGGGCATCTTCGCCCAAAAGCTGTCCTCAACGGTCACTCGATGCCGCTCGATGTCCTGGTCCAACTGCGTGATCCGAGCGCCGATCAGTTCAGCGGCATCGGCCTCTTGCGTCGCCCGATCAAGGGCTTGTTTGCGTTGTTCGTTCTTTCTCGCGGCGGCGTTACTTCCGCCGGGCTCCAGCAAGTCGTCCAGTACATTCGTCAGTTGGGACTTGGCCATTTCGGCAATCAGCGCACTCATGGCCGGCTTGCCTTGCTCACTGTCTTCGCGAACAAGCGTTCCGCCGGCGCCTTGAAAACGCGGCTTGCCGAGAACGGCGTACTCGGCAAGCGCCATCTTGGCGGCCCATTGCCGATCGTCCAGCGGCAGGATACCGATCAAGTCGGAAAGATCGGGCCGCGCCCGCTCAACGTCGATCTGCCGGTCCTTCAATTCCGCCGAAAGTTTGCCGGCGGGGAGTTGCTCGGCCTCTGCGATGCCGGCTTCCCAGGCGAGTCCCAGCAGCCGACGCCTGTCGGGCGGCTGCTGGTAGTGCTTGCGCACTTGACGCACCGGCAGCGAGATCAACAGCAACGGAGCAGGCTCAGGCCGCGTGTTCTCGTTTTTCAGGTCACGAACTCGGGCCGCCGTTTCCGCAATACTCCGATCCAAAAACGAAGCCAGTAATTTGGGCTCGTCGCGGCGTTCTCGCCAGGCCGCCAGCCTTTCTTGAAGCGTCTCCCATGCCTTCTGCCGCCGCTCGTCTTCGCCGGCAGTCGCCTGCCGATAGACGTTGGGCGCATGCTTGCGAAGCCAGTCGCGGCGAAGCAGCATCTTGACTTCGCCGCTGGCAGGGGCGGCGACCAGCATGCCGAACAACCGTTCGCCGCCGACCAGGGCCAGCATATCGACGGTTCGGTCTTGCACGGTCGCCGTCGGGCGCGCTGCCAGTGCCGTGTTCGATCCCAGCAGGGTTGCAAAAACCAACGCCCCTGTTATGGCGATGCGTTTCATGAGCTCAGAGAGCTTTGATGTTGTACCCCGATTCGTAACCTCAAGACGTCACGCAGCCGCTAGCCGGCATGCGACCAGAAGCGTCGGCGGCGCATGGAAACGCCGAGGCTTATTATAGCGACAATCACGGCGACAACGCGGCCGCCGCGAGCGAAATCTTGCCTTGGCGCCTGGGGCGGCGCTAATTATCGTCCGCTTCGTCCTTGGGCTCGCCCTTGGGAAACGGGTCGTCTTCCGGTTGCGGCTGTTGGGTTGGCGCCGTTTGATCGCTGGGCTCGCTGCCGTTAATGGTCTTCTTGACGGCTCGCTTGACGGAGTTGGTCAGGCCCTTGAACAGGCCGCTGCCGCCCGACTTGGCGGCGTCTTCAGTCCCGGAATTTTCAACGGCAGGCTTCTCGGCGACGGGCTTGTCTTTGGGCATTTTGGGCGCGTCCGCCGGCGGCGCTTTGGCGATTTCGTTGGCGCCTGGCCGTTTTGCCTTGGCGGCGGATTTCTCGCCGTCCGCCGGCTCTTCTGTTTCCGCCGGCTCGTCTTTTCCTGCGGCCGGTTTTCCGGCGGGAGCCGCTGGTTTCAGGGCAGGGCCTTCCGCATCGCCTTTTTCATCTGCCGGTTCGTCTTCCGCCGGCATTTCTTTCTTGGGTTCGTTCCCTGCTTTCTCTTCGGGCGCGGGTTCATTGTCGCCCTCTGCTGGGGCGGTAGCGCTGTCGCTCTCGGCCGGCATGCCGTCTTCAACGGTCGGGGGCGCCATGTCGCCCGGTTCCGCCCCCGCCGGCGCTTTGGCGGGCTCGGATTCGCCGCCGCCGCAACCCAACGTCAAGCTGAACGCCACGAACAACGCGAGCAAACTCGATCTCGACATCGATACACTCCTTTGACTTCGCAAAAACTGGGTTTGGTGATGGTCAGACGACGGAAACCATTTTCACGGTCCGGCGAGCTCACAGCCCGGAAAAAAACTTCTGTCTGGCAAAAATCACGGTTTGGCGAATTCTCGCATGAACTCGGCCAGCAATTCAACGCCCTCTGTTGGCATGGCGTTGTAAATTGAGGCGCGAATGCCGCCTACCGAGCGATGCCCCTTGAGTTCCGCCAGGCCGCGAGACTTGGCGCTGCTGAGGAACCGGGCCTGTGCGTCATCGTCGGGTAACCGGAACGTGACATTCATCAGCGAGCGGCTTTCCGGCTGGGCGTGCCCGCGGTAGAAATTGGGGAATTCGTCCACCACATCGTACAACAGCCTGGCTTTCCGCCGGTTTCGTTCGAGCATCTGTTCCAGTCCGCCGACGTCGTTCAAGAGCCAACGCGTGACCAGCATCACAATGTAAATGGCGAACACGGGCGGGGTGTTCGGCATCAGCTTCTCATCGACGTAGGTGCGATAGTCGAGCATGGAAGGCAGCCCGTCAGGGATGCGAGCAAGCAGATCGTCGCGAACAATTACGACGGTCACGCCCGCCGGGCCGGCATTCTTCTGAGCACAGGCGTAGATCAAACCGTAGCGTTCGATCGGCAGCGGCCGGCAGAGGAAGTCCGAAGAGGCGTCGCAAACCAGCGGCACGTCGCCCGTGGCGGGCTCAGTTAGGAACTGCACCCCTTGAATCGTCTCGTTCGAAGTGAAATGAACGTACGCGGCCTGCGGATCGAGTTTCAGCTCTTCCGCCTTGGGCAGGCGGTCGAAATTGGTCGGTTTGCCGTTGTACGCTGTCTGCGCGGAGCCTTCGCGGACGGCTTCTTCCAGGGCTTTCTTGCCCCAAGTTCCCGTCACTACATAATCGGCGCTTCGGCCGGAGCCTCGCAGAAAGTTCATGGGAACCATCGAAAACTGCAGCCGCGATCCGCCTTGCAGGAACAGCACGCGGTAGTTCTCGGGAATGGAGAGCAACTTCCGCAGATTGGTCTCGGTCTCCGCCAGTACGCCTTCGAACCAAGGCGAGCGATGGCTGATTTCCAGGGCGGAAATGCCGATCCCAGGCAACGAGACGAGATCGCGCTGGGCTTCTTCGAGGACTTTCAGCGGCAGGACGGCGGGACCGGGAGAAAAATTGTAAACTCGTGGTTCCATAGCGGTTCGTGCGGCGGTTTGTGTGCGGTTGCATGCCAAGGCATTGGGCCAAGAGGTCTCGACGGACCCGCATTGGCGGCAAACCGGTGATGATAAACTTTGCGGTCCCTGCCGGCTAGGGCGGCGAAGGTAGATGTCCGCAGCCACTGGCGACGGCCTCGACGCGAGGCGCCGTGAATGCGCCGGGAAACTGGTTTTGATGTCGTACGGCCGGGCTTGGGATTATATTGATAAGGAGTGCGTCCGCCCTTCATTCTTCCCAGGAAATCTGTGGCATGCTCTCGGCTCTGTTGCTGTGTTGCGTAGGTTCGTCCATCTGCACGATCGCCTACGTGATTCAACTGCTGATCAAAGACCGTCCCGGGCTTGCCCTCTTCTTCTTTTTTTGCGGCGGCGGACTGTTTGCCTTTGTTCACGGTTGGACCACAGTCCGAGACTGGAATAACCAGCCGATGATGATCGCTTGGACATTGTGTCTGGTCGGCGGCGCCGCGCTGTTCTTGTTGACGCTAGCGCCCTTGCTGCTTTTCTTTTTACTCGCGTTTTCCCGCTAAGCTCGCTATGTCCGGTTCGTTCCACTGTCCCCAATGCGGCAAGGAATATCCGCGAGAGAGTCGTCTCGTCGGCAAGGCCGTGGCGTGCGAGTGCGGGCGTCGCTTCTTGGTGCCGCCGCCTGAGGAACAAACGCCGCTCGTCGGCGTACCGACGCCCCCCGCCACCCCGCGCAGTTCTGCGTCGTTACCGGGCGGCAGCGGGACGGTTCGCGCCACCCCGTCTACCAGGGGTGCGTCGCCAGGCCGGCCGGCAGCGCAGCCGTCAGCGCCGCAAAACCCGGTTGTACAGAGGCCTGCAGCCCAAAAGCCGGCTCGATGGGCGGATCCCGTACCGTCACAAGATGTCACGCCGCTTACGGAGGATGACCTCGTCGGCCCTGGCAGCTCGGGGAGCCGCCCGGCTATAACTCCGCCAGCGTCTGCCATGCCGATGGCGCCGCCTGCCGCCGCCTATCCGCCGCCCGCCGTGCCGTTGGGAGCAGCGCCGCATCAGCCTTTGCCGCACTCGGCCGCCGGCCAATCCCAAAGGACAGCTACGAGGAAACGCACGCGTAATGATAGCGTAGAACTGGTCGGGCGAATCGCAGCCGGTTGCGTCTTTTTCGGAATCTTTCCGGCGATTGCGCTTGTGTTTCTGCTCTCCTTGTTTGGCATTGGCTGGCGGCCGACGGCCATGGACCGCCTGAATCAGTCGCGAATGTCGGGCAGTCACCCGGCAACGGGCATAGAAGATCCGCCGATAACGCGGCGCTCTCCGCCAGGCTCGGCGCCTTCCGACAACTCTACTTCCGTCGCCGATCCGTCCAACGGCGAGCCTCTGCCGTGTGGCAAGCCGGTTACGATCTGGGACGGCAAGCTGAACCCTAACGCCGGTCAACTTGAGTTTTCGGTGGAATACCGGCTCGATGGCCTTTCGGCTTCGCCCGAAAGCAAGTATTTCTGGATCGTGCTCGATCGCGATCAGGCAAAGTTGGAATTCCCCATTCCCGCCAGCGTGCTGAAGCCGCGCGACCACCTTTCGGGCCAGCCTCAGGGAACGACGGCGGCGCAGTTTCGGGCGCCTTACCAGATGTACCTGGAGCGGCAGGCGCCCGGCATGAGCCAGCGCGAGAAGATCTCGAACGTCATTCGCGTGACCGGCGGTTAGACGTCTGACAGTCCCGGGCTGCCGCTACGGCAATGTTGGGGCTACTCAGGCCTTTTGTCGATGCGAAGCCGGGCCTTCTTCCGTCGACAGGTTGATGGCGGTATTGACCAGGCTCACGTGCGAAAAGGCCTGCGGAAAGTTGCCCACTTGCCTGCCGAGGCGCGGCGCATATTCTTCGGCCAGCAATCCCACGTCGTTACGCAGCAGGAGCAGCCGCTCGAACAGTTCGACCGCCTCCTCGCGCCGGCCGACCAGGTTGAGATTGTCGGCCAGCCAGAAGGTGCATGGCAGAAACACGCCCTCGCCAGGCGGCAACCCGTCCATTTGCGATCGCGTATTGTAACGCTGCACAAAACCGTCGATCAGCAGTTCTCGCTGGATCGCGTCCAGCGTGCCGCGCACCCGCGGATCGCTGGCTGGCAAAAAGCCGACAAGTGGAATCATCAACAGGCTGGCGTCGAGCTCTTTGCTGCCATAATGTTGCACGAACGAGTTCCTTTCCGCGTTGAATCCCTCCTGGCAGACCTGGTCATGGATCGCCTCTCGCAGACGTCGCCAGCGATCGATCGGTCCGGGACAGTGGAATTGTTCGGCGGACCGGATCATACGATCGACGGCCACCCATGCCATGACGCGAGAATGCGTGAAGTGCTGCCGCGGCCCGCGAATCTCCCAGATGCCTTCGTCGGGCGCGTTCCAGACGTCTTCCAGGTGGTCGATCAGGTGGAGTTGCAGATCCCAGGCGTCTTGTTCGACGGCCAACCCGTACCGCCGGGCTAAGTGCAGCGCGTCCATGACCTCGCCGAATACGTCCAACTGGAACTGCTGGTGCGCAGCATTCCCGATTCGCACGGGGCGAGAATTTTCATAACCAGGCAGCCACTCGAGTTCAATCTCGGTCAGTCTCCGTTCGCCGGCCACTCCGTACATGATGTTCATCTGCGATGCGCGGCCCGCCACCGCCCGCAACAGCCACTCTCGCCAGGCGGCGGCTTCGTCGACGTAGCCGCCCGCGATCAAAGCATATAACGTGAAGGTCGCATCGCGCAGCCAGCAATAGCGATAGTCCCAATTGCGAATGCCGCCGATTTGTTCGGGCAACGACGTGGTGGCCGCCGCCACCATCCCTCCGGTCGGTGCGTAGATCAACGCCTTGAGCACAATCAGCGAGCTCTTCACGGCGTCGCACCATACGCCGTGACAGCGGCAACGGTCCGACCAGTCTCTCCACCAACGTTCGGTATCCTCTAGCGCGCGGGGCGCATCGACTTCTTCGGGCGCGGGGTCATGAGAAGCGTGCCACGTGAGCACGAACGCAGCCGATTGGCCCTCGGAGATCTCGAAGTCGGCCACGCTCGAAAAGCCCTCGCCGCGGATCTCCACGTCGCTGGCCAGTACGACCCGGTCCGGTCCGGCGATGGCGCGGAAGCCGTTGCCTTCGTGCTTGACCCAAGGGACGATCGAGCCGTACTCGAACCGAAGCGACATATCCATCCGCATGGGCACGTTGCCGCGGCGGCCTTTGACCATCCGGACGAGCGCCGGATGCTCGCGCCGCGGCAGCATGCAATCGATGACGGCGACAGCCCCCTGGTCTGTTTCGAATTCGGTTTCCAGCACCAGCGTGCCCGGCAAATAGCGCCGGCGGATCTGTGCCTTGCCTGGGGGACAAAGCTGCCAGCGGCCATGCTCTTCCGTGCCCAACAGCGCGGCAAAGCAGGCCGGCGAATCGAAACGGGGCAGACAGAGCCAGTCGATCGAGGCGTCGCGAGAGACCAGCGCGGCCGTGTGCAGGTCGCCGATCATGGCATAGTCTTCAATCGGCGCCGACATACTCACTCCCGCGTTGGCCAGAAAACCATCGAATCTGAATCGTGTGCAACCCTCCTAAGATTGTAATCCCCTCGCCGGGGCCAGTCGCGTTCGCGCTTTTTAGCAAATACAATGCCGACCAGGAGTTCCTTGCCCGGTTGGACCGATAAGGCAAGGGGTTAGGCCGATGCCGCTGCATTTGCCCGATGATGGCGAGGCGTCGCGGTGGCCCGAAGATGACCAGCAGGAGGTTTTTTGTTCATGCGAAATCTGGCCCAGAAACGGGTGCTGATTACCGGCGGCGGCCACGGGTTGGGCCGCGAACTGGCGGCGGCCTTTGCCTCGGCGGGCGCCGAGATGGTTGTGACGGACATCAACTCAGCCGGCGCCGAGGAAACCGCTGACAGGATCCGACAGGCAGGCGGTCAGGCCGTCTCCCGGCTCCTCGATGTGGCCGATGTGGAGATGATCCGCGCCTTCCGCCAGCAATTGCACGCCGAGCGGGGGCCGATCGACGTGCTGATCAATAACGCCGGCATCGTCCGCGGCGGGCCATTTCTTGACGTGCCGGTCGAGGGCCACCTGGACACCTACCGCGTCAACACGTTGGGCATGGTGTCCGTTACCCACGCCTTTCTGCCCGATTTGATTTCTCGCCCCGAAGGTCATCTGGTCAACATCGCCAGCGCTTCAGGCCTGATCGCGCTGCCTTACGCGAGCACGTATGCGTCCAGCAAGTGGGCGGCGCTCGGCTTTTCCGAATCGATCCGCGAAGAGTTGCGCGTGCTCGGCCATCGCCACGTACGCGTCACCGCCGTCGCCCCGAGCTATATCGACACAGGAATGGCCGCCGGCGTGACGCTGCCCAAACTGTCGCGGATGCTCCGCGCGTCGCAGGTTGCTCAAATGGCGTTGCGCGCAGTCCAGAAGGACCGTGAGATTGTGCTCACGCCGTGGCTGGTTTACGTTACGCCGTTCACCAAAGCCATGCTGCCGCCGTTTCTGTTTCGCAGAGTTTGCGATCTGTTCGGCATCACTCAAGGCATGTCGACCTGGCACGGTCCGGAGCAATCATGAGCAATGCTCCGGACTGGCTGGTCGGCGCAACGTGCGTTGCATGCCAGGATTTTCGAGCGGCGACCTCGTCATGGAAGCGCCTCGGCCGTGCGAATCCGCACGGATTGTCTCCACCGAAGCTGCTGAGCGCTACGCAGCCATCCGGCGTTCTCGCATGATTCGTCGGCAACGGCCCGTTTGGTCGCTCCAAGCAGGAGCGGCGTTCGCGTTTGGCGCGCTGTTTGCCATGTTGACGTTTTCGTCAGGCGGATAAGACGTAGAAAATCCGTGGTCGTTTTGCCGTGGCAAAAGCTACCGGCTGCGAACAACCACCGGTTGCGAACGATAGGATAAGGCCGTGGCCGGCAAACCGCAGATTGTCGACGAATTGGGCGAGCGCGCGCTCCTGCTCCCGAACCTGGTGAACGAGGCGCTGACGGCCAACGACCGCGCCAAGTACCTGATGACGCTGCTGCAGACGGCCAGAACGTACGCGGACCATCCTGACCTTGGCTTTGCCGACTTGAAACCGGAGCGAGTGGCCAGCGGCGTAGACGACGTTGAACTGGACAGCGTCGTCGAACGCAGCCGGCAAGCCGAAGCCGGCTGCTACGAGATCCCGGCCGCCGGCCGGATCAGCAAGCAACTGGCCGAAAGCGTGCAGCAGATGCTGGCTCCGCTGGAGCTGCGCGATCAGCGGCCCCTTGCTGACGAGGATGGCCGGATTAGCGAAGCATATCGGCGACGGCTGGAAACGCTGCTGACCGAAGCGCCGCCGGCTACCGGCGACCGGATTTGCGGAGCGGCGATCGACCGCATCACGTCGGCCCGGCGCGACGACCAGGACAGCCTGCACTTGCTGGTGATGGACCTGCACAAGGAACTCAACCGCCTGCAGGAAGAAATCGCTTGCGAATCGATCAGCGGCGCCCGAGTGTACGGAATCGAGCCGGCGGATCGGCCGTTGATTGCGGCCTTTATGGCGGGCGTAAACGAGACAGAAAAGCTGCGTTTCGACCATCCGGGCTTGGGCGCCACCGCCACGCGCACCGGCAAGCGGCTGGTAATCCAGAACGATATCGGCGCCACGGAGGCGCACGTGTTGGTGATTCACGTCGAACCGCCGGAAGCGAGGATGATTTATACCGACGTTCACATCCAGCGGTTGAGCTTTTTTCAGAGTCTGTTTCAGCCTTACGGCGTGCGCTGGGACGATACGCGATCGAAGCGTTCCACAACTTTTAAGGAGCCTCTATATCATCTCTGCGTCGGCACGTTCCGCGCCGCGGACCAGACCGAGTTAGAACGTTACCTGCGGTTTCTCGGTTCGCGGCTGGTATTCCTGATCGACTGGAACCGCGCTCGCAAGCGGCTGCAGAAGCTCGTGCCTAAGTCGGTGGCGCTGGACGTGCTCGGCTGGGCCGCCAGGTACAATTGCGGACACATGGGGTTCTTGAAGCTGGGCGGCGAGCAATTGGTCTTCGACGCCCTGAAGTTTTCGGCCCGAATGCCGCTGGGAGGCCAATTGTCCGATATCCTGGGAGCGGCCAACGCCGGCGAGTTTCTTAAATTCACTCTGCAGACTGCGGCCATGGCCCTGGCCGCCGGTCGGTCCGAATTGCTGATTCGCGACGAAATCCGAGCGGAACTGAGGCACTACGTCGATACGGCCAACCAGGGCATGCTTGAGATCGCCGCAGAACATGCGACGCGGATCGTCGAACTAGCCGCCGCCGCGCGAGACTCGCTGCAATTCGGCATCCTGGCTGACGACCGGAGTTACGTGGAACGCTGCGCACGACGGGCGAAACGCTGGGAGCACCAGGCCGATGAATTGTTGAACCAGGGGCGCGCCGCCTTACACGGAGATCACGAGTCGGCGGCGGTCGTCGCCATGTTGCAAACCGCCGACGACGTGGCTGATGAGCTGGAAGAAGCCGTCTTTCTGCTCACCTTGTTGACTGTTGACGGCGGCGGCAACGGTTCCCTGGCTGCGTTGGAAGAGCTGGCCGGACTGCTGTTGCAAGGTTCACGCGAGTATTTGAAAGCGGTGGAGAACGCTCGGCGCATCGACCGTGCCAGCTCTCGCGAACGGATTGAAGACTTCCTGGTGGCCGTCGACCGCACGAGCGCCATCGAGCACCAGACCGACGATGCGCACCGCCGGGCCAAGGCCAGCATCCTGACCTTCAGCGGCGACTTCAAGCAACTCCATCTGTTTACGGAAATCGCCGACAAGCTGGAGCAGGCGGCCGACATGTTGATGCGATCGGTGCTGATCCTGCGAGATCATGTTCTTGGCGAAGTCATCACCCATTAACCAACCATCATGGCCATGACCGACTACGGCAAGCTACCGGAGATCTACCTGTTCGGCGGCGGGCTGCCGAGCGGCGGCGCGCCCGGCTTGGAGTTGCTCGGCGGGAAAGCCGCCAAGCTGGCGCGGATGTCCGAAGCGGGGCTGCCCATTCCCCCCGGGTTCGTACTGCCGACGACCATGTGTCGGCAATACTTCGATGCCGGCGGCCGCTTGCCCACCGGTTTTACCGAATTGGTGGCGCACAACATCCGGCAACTGGAGAAAGCCGCCGGTTTGACGTTCGGCGGCGAGCGGCGGCCGCTGCTGGTTTCCGTTCGCTCCGGCGCCGCGGTTTCAATGCCCGGCATGATGGACACGATATTGAACATCGGACTTAGCGACCGTACGTTGTCAGCCATGATTTGCTTGACGGGCGACCCACGGCACGCCTGGGATTCCTACCGCCGGCTCGTGCAGGGTTATGGAGAAGTGGTGCATTTGCTGCCCTCCGCCCCGTTCGAGCAGTTGCTGGCCGAACGGCTCGAGCGGGAAGACGCGCCGACGGCCCACGAGTTGGACGTGACCTCGCTTAAGCAACTGACGGGCGATTATCTCCGCTACTTCGAAACCCAGACAGGCAAGCCGTTTCCGCAGGATCCGATGGTTCAACTGACCAAGGCGGCAGAGGCGGTGTTCAGGTCGTGGGAAAGCCCACGGGCCATCGAGTTTCGGCGCCTGCGCTCGCTGGAGGGAATGATCGGCACGGCGGTTACGGTCGAATCCATGGTATTTGGCAATCTGGGGGGCGCCTCAGGAGCGGGCGTCGCTTTCACGCGTGACCCGACCACCGGCGACGATCGTCTCTACGTCGACTTTCTCTGGAACGCCCAGGGAGAGGACGTAGTGTCAGGGCGGCGGCGCGTTCAGGCCTTAAACGGCCTGCAACGCAGCCTGCCGGAGGTCGATCGCGAGTTAAGGCACGTCGCCGAGCAGCTTGAAAGCTTGTTTCTCGACGTCCAGGATTTTGAGTTCACCGTTCAAGAAGGACGCCTGTTCCTGCTGCAATCTCGGACCGCAAAACGCACCGACTGGGCGGCGTTGAAAATCGCCTGCGACCTGGTTCGCGAAGGATTGATCGATCGGCGCGAGGCGCTGGCTCGCCTCGACGGACTCGACCTCGACGCAATCCATCTGGATCGCGTGGCGGCGCACGACGGTCGTCCGCCGCTGTGTCAGGGTATTGCCGCCGGCCCGGGCGTGGCCGTCGGTCCGATCGCGCTCGATCTGCAAGAAGCCCACCGGCTGGCGGCAACTGGGCGGCCACCCATCCTGGTGCGCAACGATCTATCGACCGATGACATCGCGGGCCTGGCAGTCGCCATCGGAATACTGACCGCCCGAGGCGGACGCACGTCGCACGCGGCCGTGGTCGCCAGACAGTTGAATAAGGTCTGCGTCGTCGGCTGCAGCGACCTGTCCATTGCGGCCGACGGCCGCGGTTGTCGGATCGGCGGTCATTGGTTCCATCCCGGCGCCGAGTTGTCTCTCGACGGACACGGGGGCGGCGTCTATGCCGGCAAACTGGATGTCATCGAAGAGCGG
The DNA here is from genome assembly GCA_035547635.1 of Pirellulales bacterium. Taxonomy (GTDB): domain Bacteria; phylum Planctomycetota; class Planctomycetia; order Pirellulales; family JAICIG01; genus JAICIG01. The sequence goes on along the minus strand of DASZUP010000551.1, from coordinate 13,530 downwards.
CCCCGTGAATGCCTGGCCGAGGTTGGTTCGTGGAAGTCGGAACGGGAGGCGCCGCTGGCGTCGACCGCTTGAAACGGCAAAGTTGGTCGGAGGCTCGGTTCCCGGACGGCCTGCTCGATGGCCCGGAGGCGATTGCAGATGAATTCTGGCGGGTGAATGCGTACAATCCGCTTTCAACGCACTCGGAATCTGGAGCGCAGAACATGTCAGAGCGAGCGGCGCCTGCCGACTGGCGGTTAGGAGATCTGCATCATCTCGGTCTGACCGTTCGCGACCTAGAGCGGTCGATCGTCTTTTATCGCGACGTGCTGGGCATGACGCTGCATCGACGCCGGCCGCAAGTGGATAATGAGTACGTCGCCTTGCAAACGGGCTTTCCCGGCGTGGTGCTGAACGTCGCGTCGTTCAAGGTTTCACCTGAAAGCCGCCAGTCGCTGGAGCTAGTGCAGTACATGAATGGCGCCGGCCCACAGGCCGAGATGGCGACCAACCGGCCCGGCAGCAGCCATCTCTGCCTGACCGTAAACGATCTGCACGCCTGCTATGCCTCGCTCAAGGCCCAAGGCGTGACGTTCAAATCCGAACCTGTCGTAATTACCTCCGGCCCCAATGCGGGCGGGCTGGTAGTATACTTCTACGATCCCGATGGCTACACGTTGGAACTGTTTCAGCCGCCAGGGTAGAGTCGGCCGTATTCGCTGGCCTATAAGCCGTCGCGCATTGTCCGCCACAAAGGCCGACCGCCGCAAGTTCGTCCGCGGCCCAGCCGTGTACCGTTTCACGCATGCCGCGGCATTGTTCCGCGTTGTGGCGCACTGGCTCCGACGAGTTCAACCGAAGAATCAGCGATCTGCGGCTGCCGATTCGTCCATGTCGGAGCCTTGCTGAGCGTCGGGCGGCATCGGCTTGCGGGGTTCCTTCAGCACGGCTCTCCGCGCGAGATCGTAAGCCGCCCCGGCGGGCAAGGCGATGTAGTCTGGACGGTCGGGAAACACGGGCAAGTTGCGATCGTAGAAGTGGGCATTGCCCGTCCCCACGATTTCGGCGACGCTGTTTTGCACGATGATGGCCGTGCCTTCATCGAGACCGATGCCGAGCAATTGCGGGTAGCGATTCATGAGCTGCGTCATATCTTTATGGCGGCGCCGCTGCGAGAAGTGCTGGTCGATCGCCACGCCGCTGATGAAGCCCAGTCCGCCGCGCTCATAACCTGGCGCCATGATTTGCAGATTGCCGAGCGGCGCAGCACGGACGAGGTAGCGGGCTTGTATCGACGCCCCGGCCGACGAGCCGCCGATCACGCCGCCGCGTTTCAAGACCTGTTTCATCAGCCGATGAGCCTCGGCGCCATAGTACGAATCCGCCAGGTTCCACTGACGCCCGCCGCCAAACCAGATTCCGGTCGCCGACTTCAGCGGCGTCAGAAACTCCTCGTCGCGATTGGCCTTGTTGCGGTCCTTGGTGTGCAATTGCACTGCCTGCTTGACGCCCATCCGTTTCCACTGTGTCAGCACCAGCGGATTTTCTGGCGGTTCCTCGGCCTCCAGGCAAGGGATGTAAATCAAGCGCGCGAGTTGCGGACCGCCCGCCAATTCGATGAAGCGGTCCATCAAACCGGCCGGCATTTTTCCGCCGCCGACGATGACCAGCGCGCCGTTTTCCACCCGCGGTTCCGCCGGCTCGGCCGACGGGAACGGCTCGAGCGTGCGATCGATCGCCTCTCGCCGCCATTGGGTCAGGTCAATCAGGTACTCTTCCGGCGACTGCCTGGGCGAAGTCGGTTGCGAGATGGTTTGCACGCGCAGCGACTCGCGTTCGTTAGCCATCAGCAACACCGCCGCCTTGCCCTGGCCCGCCACGCTCAATCTCCGGCCGCTGAGCACGACGGCCGCTTCCTTCTCGATCCCGATGCCCACGCAGCGCGGACGCAAGGCGAGCGCGCTCAGTAGGCGACCGCGATCGGCTCCTTCGCCGTCATAGCCGGTTTCGATCACGCAATCGGGCATGAGATTCAGCCCTTCGGCCAGCCTCGCATGCCTCTCGGGACCGGCGAGGTAGCAGGCGGACATGAGTTTTGCAGGCGAACCAATCGCGATGATCGTTCCGCCTGCCGCAAGATGCGATTGGAGTGCGTCGCGAATCGCCGGCAGCGCGTTGTGCGGGTCCTCGGGCGGCGGCTGGGAGGATTGCCATAACAGGATGTTGCAGCTCCGAAGAAGTTCGCAGATTTGTCGATCGAATGGCGCAGTCGCCCGAGCGACGATTACGCGCCGCGTGCCGTTCGAGCCCTGTGGAAAGAGCTGGGCGTATTCTGCCGCGCGGTCATCGGCGAACGCTTCGTCAAACAGCAGTGCGGCGTCTCCTGCGTCGCCGCTAGGGGTGCGTCGCTCCGAACGCTGCAGCGCTTCCTTCACGGCGGCAGGACCGGCCGTTTCGTCTGCGATCACGATTCGGCCGTTGATCTTCAAATCAATCGGCCAGTGATCGAACCTTTCATTGAACTCCTGCGCGGCCGCCCCGCCAGACGCAACGGCGAACATCGCCAGGGCCGAAAAGCACAGTAACAGCGATGCCATGCGCTTCACCGGGGAGCTCTTCATGACTCAGTTTCAGCGGATGGCTTCCGTACCGCCGGTCCGTGCCGAAAACTGACGGCGATCCGGTTCCAGGCGTTGATTACCGAGACGATCACCGTCAGATCGACCAGCTCTTTGTCAGAAAAATGGCGCCGCGCTTGCTCGTAGATCTCGTCGGGCACGCCGGTCTGCGAAACGAGCGTTACCGATTCGGTCCAGTCCAGCGCCGCTCGTTCGCGCTCGTCGAAGAAGGCCGTCTCCTTCCAGACGGGCAGGCAGTCGAGCCGTTGTTGCGATTCTCCAGCCAGGCGCGCTTCGCGAGAGTGCAGGTCGACGCAATAGGCGCAGCCGTTAATCTGTGAAGCCCGCAACTCGACCAGCGCCCGCAACCGCGAGTCGATGCCCGAAGATTCGATGTAAGGCCGCGCGGCGGAGAGCGCCTTGACGGCGTCGGGCGCGACCTGAAAGTATGCGATACGCCGAGGCATGGCGTTCTCCGTGGCTGTCGTTTCACAGGCTGCAGGCTCTCGGGCCGCTAATCTCGCAGGGAGCGGGACCGGCCAATATAATATAGCAACGGCGGGCCCCGCGGCGTCTGGGATTCGGGTTGCGTTACGAGGCGCGACGCCGCCGCGAAGCCGCCGTCCGTTTGCGTGGCGTTTTGCGGCGGCGGGCTTGGGCCGCGGGGCGGCGTCCGCGTTCGAGGCTTTTTCGCAACGCGTCCATCAGGTTGACAGTGGCGGGCGCCTCTTCCACCGCCACGACGGCCGGCTCCCGGCCCTCTCGCTTGGCGTCGATGAGTTCCTTGACGCGCTGGCGATAATCGTCTTCGTAGGCGCCGAAATCAAAATCCTTGGACGTGAACGACTGAATCAATTGCACGGCCAGGTCGACGCTCTTTTTCGCCGGCCGACTGCGAGACAGTTCGCCTTCCCATTCCTCGGGCGTCTTGAGTTGCTCGGCGTAATGCAGCAAGGCCATCATCAACATGCGACCGACGGCTCGCACTCGCACGAGTTGCTGCCGGCCGGAAAACAGAGCCTGGCCAATGCCGTCAGTGTTCTGGCGCCTCATCGCAGCTTGCAACACCGCATAGGCTTCGCCCGCCGCTTCGCCGTCGGGCAGCAGGCAGTACATCCGCCCGTCGTAATACATGGGATCCAGTTCATCGGGCGAGATGAACTCGTGAATCGTCAAGCTGCGTTCCCCCGCACTCCGCAGGCTCTCCAATTCATCCGGTTCGACCTCTATGTACTTTCCGGGTTGATATTCGAAGCCGGAGACGATTTCATCCAGCGCCACCTCGCCATGAATCGGACAGACTTTTTGGTAGTGAATGCGGCTGTGGCAAATATCGTGCAGTTGGTGAAAGTGGAACTCTCCCCGTTCGGGCACGGCCGTATTGAAAGCCTGCACGCCAAATGTGACCAGGCCGCAGCGCAGTTGGCCTTTCCAGCCCGCATGATGCGCCGGACGTCTCTTCTTCGTGTTCTTGGTCGCGGTCTTGGTTTTGCTCTTGGCCATGGTCTCGCTCCTGGGATCCGTCAATCCGGGCGGTTCGTCTTGCGCTCAATTCTATGCCGGCGGCGGCGCACCGTCATTCCCTCGGTAATACGCCGCGCAGCGCGGTCACTGGCCGACCTGCGCGAGGCGCTGGTCAGCCGGAGCGGACGGTCCGGTCCGATTGCCAGGCCCGACGGGCGCTTGCTACTTCATTATGCGATGCCAAGGCGGCTTTGATTTCGTTGCATTTGGCTTCAAACTTGCAAGGGGTGGGTACTGCCGCAGAGAAGACGCTTGCCGCTCGAAACGCACGGCGCGTTGAGAACCAGGAACCGCAATTTGCGGGCAAGTGGTCGCGCACGGTTGTTGCAAGCATCCTCGGAGGCAACGGCATGTCTCCGATGGCGGGCGGCTGATCCGAGCGAGCGGTTATCTTGCACAGCGCGAAGCCGCGACGGCCTTCGAACGGGCGGCAAACAGGAAGCAGAAAAGAACCCAAAAGGAAGGCAGATTCCACCCTATGAACGCAACAGAAACGCGGCAGTATCGCACCCGGCTATTGGACATGCGGCGGCAACTCGTCGAAGCCGTGGAGCATGTACGGACCGCCTTGAGCGACGGCAGCGTCGCCCGAGGAGAGATTTCGATCGTCAGAACACACATGGCCGACTCCGACAGCGAAGGCGAAGACGCCAACCTGGTCGTAGCTCAGAACGAGCATGAGCTCCTGGAAGCGGTCGACGCCGCCTTGCAGCGCATCGACGACGGAACGTTTGGCGCATGCGAGCAGTGCGGACGCGAAATCGCAGAACCGCGTCTCGACGCACTTCCTTATACGCCCTATTGCATTACCTGCGCGGAGCGTCAACAAGCATGACGCTCGTGCCGCTGACGCGGCGCATGCTGGATCAGCCTCGAGGACTCACGCGAGACAAGGAGCTCCGATGCACGATACTCTGCACTCTTGGAAAGAGTTGGCCGCGCAACTGCGCGTGGATAGCATCCGCTGCTCGACTGCGGCCGGCTCCGGTCATCCGACCTCGTCGCTGTCCGCTGCCGACCTGATGGCGGTGCTGATCGCCAAGTATTTCAAGTACGACTGGAAAGCGCCTGAATATCCGAACAATGATCGCTTGATTTTCAGCAAAGGCCATGCCTCGCCGCTACTTTACGCTATTTACAAGGCCGTTGGCGCGATCACGGACGAAGAATTGCTTTCTTATCGAAAGTTCGGCAGCCGCCTGCAGGGGCATCCGAATCCTCGCGTGCTGCCATGGGTCGAAGCGGCGACAGGCTCGCTCGGCCAGGGATTGGCCATTGGCGTCGGCATGGCGATCAATGGCAAATACCTCGATGAGCTGCCCTACCGCACTTGGATCCTGCTCGGCGATAGCGAAATGGCCGAAGGCTCCGTATGGGAAGCCTTCGACAAGGCGTCGCATTACGGCCTCAATCGTCTGGTCGCCGTCATTGACATGAATCGGCTGGGGCAGCGTGGCGAGACCGAGTTAGGGTGGGACAGCGCAGCCTATGCCGACCGCGTGCGGGCGTTCGGCTGGAACCCGATTGAAATCGACGGGCACGACCTGGCCGCCATTGACCAGGCCCTGGGCGAAGCGCTCGATCGGCAAGACATGCCCACCTGCGTGATCGCAAAAACGATCAAAGGCCGCGGGGTCAAATCGGTAGAGAACGTTGACGGCTGGCATGGCAAGGCGCTGCCCGAAGAGCAAGCCCAGGCCGCGATCGCGGAATTGGGCGGCGTGCGGCAGGTTACGGTTTCCGCCGAGTCTCCTGAGCGGCAGAGTCCCGCTCGGACCCGCGCGGATAAGCCGCTCGCGTTGCCCGTCTACAAACGGGGCGAGAAGGAAGCGACCCGGCAGGCCTACGGCGATACCCTGTCCGCACTGGGCGCCAGCCTCGGCGACATGGTCGTGCTCGACGGGGAGGTCTCAAATTCAACGCATTCCGGGGAATTTGAAGAGGCGTTTCCCAATCGCTTCTTTCAAATGTTCATTGCCGAGCAGCAAATGCTGGGCGCCGCGGTCGGACTGGCTCTGCTCGGCAAAAAGGCGTTTGCTTCCACTTTTGCGGCCTTTCTCACGCGCGCGTTCGATCAAATCCGCATGGCTGCCGTCAGTAACGCCGATTTGCGGCTTTGCGGTTCCCATGCAGGAGTCAGCATTGGCGAGGATGGCCCGTCGCAGATGGCGCTCGAGGATCTGGCGATGATGCGAGCCGTTTTCGGCAGCACGGTTCTGTACCCGTGCGATGCCAATCAAACCGCACGGCTCGTCGCCCTGACAGCCGATCTGCCGGGCATCTCTTATCTGCGGACGACACGCGCCAAGACTGAGGTGATCTACGACGGCCAGGAGGCGTTCCAAGTCGGCGGCAGCAAGACGCTCCGGCGCTCGGAGCACGACGATGCGGCGGTAATTGCCGCAGGCATTACCGTGCACGAGGCGCTCAAGGCCTGCGAGCGGCTTGAAGCCGACGGCATTCACGTGCGCGTGATCGACGCCTATTCGGTTAAACCGATCGACCGGGAAACGGTTCGCGAAGCGGCCCGCGACGTGGGCGGAAGATTAATTGTGGCGGAAGATCACTGGCCCGAAGGCGGACTCGGCGCCGCGGTCCGGGAAGCGCTCGATGGGGGCGGTGCGGCGCCTGACGGCGTGCCGTCCGCATCAATCGCTCATTTGGCGGTTCGCCAGATGCCCGGTTCCGGTTCGCCGGCGGAGTTGCTGTCCGCGGCCGAAATCGACGCCGATCACATCGCCGCCGCGGCGCGAGCGGTCGTGCGAGGAGCGTACGAAGCGGCGTCAGCGTCCGGCAGACAGGCATAAGGAACTCCAACATGTCTGGCAATTCCGTGCAGGACTTTCCCGCCGCTTCGTCCGACGGAGACGGCGACGCACGAGCAGACGCGTGCCGGCCGATGGCGGTTGCAAGTTCGGCGGAGCAGCTGCCGCCGTACGCCGGCTATCAGTCGGCATTCCATTGTGCATTTCGGCTCGAATTGCGGTGCATGCTCGCCGATGTTTTCCGCGCCGGAGTGGGCTCGGCGCTGGATGTGGCCTGCGGAGACGGGACTTACGCTTGCTGGCTGAGAGAATTGTTCGGCGCGGCAACGCTTGTGGTCGCCGTCGATGCCAATCTTACGTGGCTGCAAACGTCGCGGCAGCGGCGGAGAAAATCTCGCCGCATCCGGCAAGTGTCGGCGGATGCCGCTCGGCTGCCGTTCGAGGACGATTCGTTTGGCGCCGTCTGGTGCGCTCAGAGCCTGTGCAGCTTGCCCGACGCGATGGCCGCACTCAAAGAGATGCATCGCGTGACGGCGCCGGGCGGAACCGCCGCCGTCCTGGAGAATGATTCTTTGCACGAGCTTATGCTGCCGTGGCCGCCTGAGTTGGAACTGGCGGTGCGCGAAGCCGAGCTCACGGCCTTTCGTCGCCGTTCGGCAGAGACGGGCAAATACTACGCGGCGAGGTTTCTGCCCCAGGCGTTCCAGTCGGCCGGGTTCCGCTCCTGCGAACTGAAAACCTACGCATTGAACCGCACCTGGCCGCTCGAATCGTCGGTGCAAGAGTTTCTTTACGGCTACCTGGCGCAACTCCGGAGTCGCATCGAACCCTACTTGTCAAACCGCGTGCTGGCGACATTCGATCGCTGTCTGTCCCCCGCCGAACCAACTTGCTTGTTCCGTCTTCCAGGGTTTTCTCTGACCTGCTTGAACCATGTCGCGTTCGCGAGCAAATAGAACGCGCACCCAGGAATCCCGGTCATGAACGCGCATCGCTCGACTCTTCAGATTTCGGCCGCAGACTTTCTGCCGCAGCGGCGGACAATTTCCGCCTTGCGAAAGGCGGCCCGCGAGTGCCAGGGTTGTCCTCTCTATCAGAATGCAACCCAGACGGTGTTTGGCGCAGGGGCGATGAAAGCTGACGTGCTGATGGCAGGCGAGCAACCCGGCGATCAGGAAGATCTCCAGGGGCGTCCATTCGTCGGACCCGCGGGCAGGCTGCTCGACGCAGCGCTTGACGAAGCGGGCATCGATCGCGGTGAGGTCTACATGACCAATGCGGTCAAGCATTTCAAATGGACGCCGCGCGGCAAGAAGCGACTGCACGCCAAGCCCTCCTCGAGAGAGATCACGGCGTGCCGCCCCTGGTTGACGGCGGAAATCGATGCCGTGCAGCCGCAGATCGTCGTTTGTCTTGGCGCCACGGCGGCTCAAAGTCTGTTGGGCTCATCGTTTCGCATCACGCGGCAGCGGGGCCAACTGCTCGATTCCGAGTGGGCGCCGGCGGTGATGGCTACGTATCATCCGTCGGCCGTATTGCGGGCTCCCGAACGGGAACAGCGCGAAGAACTACGGGCGTTGTTGGTGAGGGATCTGAGCCTGGTCTCGCGAACCCTGGCGAAAAGACGGAAACGGCGGCACGATTGATCTGGAAAGCTGCCGCAGAACTTGTTACCCGGCGTCCGCCCGCCGAATGTTCCAGTACTTCTCCAGGCGGCCGCGCAGGTGCTTGGGTTTCTCGGCGTAAATCAAGCGCCCGAGCGGCTCGAACTCCTCGCGTAGTTCGGCCCGGCGCCCCTCGATCGCATTCAGACACGCCTCGCGCTCGGCGTCGGTTGCGAGTTGCGAGCCTTCACAGAGCAGCATTTCGCGCAGCACGACCAGGTCATGATCGTCTCCGAGCAAGTCGGAGAGGCGCCGCAGCGCCTCGGACATCGGCTCCAGCGCTAGCGGCCAGCATTCTTCAAGCAGGTTAATCTGATAACGGTGATACTTGGCCTGCTTGCGCCACTCGTGCAATGTTTCCGGATGCGGATCGTCAGCGGCTGCTTTCATTGCGCGGCGCGCTCGACGGTAGGTAGCTTCCAAACCTTCGGCCAGCGTTTCAAAGCCGTTGATTTTCTCCGTCCAGGAAGCAATCCGATCCGCCGCAGCCCGAAGTTCGTCGGCCAGCCGGGCTTGGGTTTCCGTTGCCGCGTGAAGCTTGCTGGCCCTTTGTCGCTCGGCCATGCGAGAGTGCACGGCGCCCGCCGCTAGTGCGGCCTCGGCCCCCGCTTCGCCTTGACCCTCGAGCCATTCGCCCAAGCCGCGCAGCACGCCGAGAGCCGCTTCGGCGTCGCGGCGACTTGAAAGTTGTCGCGCGATGTCGCGAAAGCAGGTATTTTCCGCCGCGTACTGCGAGCCCAGCGCGCCGCGGATCAACCTGACCAGGGCCCGCAGTTTCTTGAGATGCACGCGGATTTCGTGGATCGCTTCATTCTCTTGGTCGGCGTCGTTTTGTAGATGTTGGATTGCGCCTTTGAGCTGTTTGCGCGCAATTTTGCGGATGCCCCCTTTCAAGGGTTTTTTAAGCTTCAAGCGAAACGCCATGCGATCCACCTCGATTTTCCCCGGCTCCGCAGCCCTCTCGTGCGGCGCGCATCTTGCGCGTCGCGCGGAAAGAGCAAGACGCGGCTCTAGCAACCTGACGACGCGGCGCCCGTCACGCGAATAAGCTGTGCGAGCGGTTCGCTGCTCTCTACCGCGCATGGCAAAATTCGCTGCGAACCGACGATCGCCGCCAGCACTCCTCAGCGGATCATGTTTTACTTGTCGCAAGCAACAGTCGAGAAGCTTCGAGCGGAAGAATGCATGCCTTGCTTGCCTGTTTGCGGCTCTTGGTCGCCGCGCGCCCGGCCTGGCTTCGGCCTTTCCAATGGTCTCCGAGCGCGGGGCAGGCGGTGACTGTATTCTTCCCCTCTCTTTACGGTAGGATCGCCCGGCACGGAATGCAACTGCCGCCCCCCGCGGGAAATCCGCATGGCAACGGCACATCGAATGCACTTTAGTCCGGCGAACTGGGGGGCCCAATGGACGGCGCATGATGAATAACCCGATCAATGGATGTGAGACGGAAAATCGGAGCGGACACGTGCAGCGCCGCCTCCCTACCGACGCCCGGATGATCGCCGACCGCTAAAAGCGGTCGTATATCGGCGCGCCCAATGGAGGCTCCGATCCGCACCCGGCGGCAGCACAGCGACGTGCTTCTGCGGCCGGGTTGCCGAGGCGGCAGGCAACGAATCGGTAATCGAGTCATTCCCGGGGGCTCCAGCCATGGCCCGACCGGCCATGCCGGTTCCGCCCTTTTAACCAGCAAAACAGGAGACTCCACGATGGCCAAGATTGGACAACTCAGGTGGGCGATTGCCGAAGGTTATATTCCTTCTTGGAGTCATGGTCCCGAGCCGCAGTTCACAAGTCACGAGACGGCGTGCATCTTGAACGCGGGAGACGAAGACGCTCGCGTGGAGATCACCCTGTACTTCAACGATCGCGAGCCGGTCGGGCCGTACCGCCTGGTTGTGCCGGCCCGGCGCACCAGGCATGTGCGTTTCAACGACCTGACGGATCCGAAGCCCGTGCCGCGCGACACGGATTATGCCAGCCTGATTGAAGCCGACCAGCCGGTCGTCATCCAGCACACGCGTTTGGACTCTCGCCAGGCCGAGAATGCGCTGCTATCGACGATTGCCTTCGGGAGTCCCGTCTAGATCGTCCGATCAACTTAATGGAGAGGAAACCATGAAAGAGAGCGCTTACGATCGCGACCCGCTTCCCGAACCTGCCGCCCCCGTTCCTCAGACCGATCTGGACTCCCACGTCGATCGGGTGGCGGCGGTGCGCAACGCCGTTCAAGCTCGGCCCGAGGCCAGCGTAGATGAGATCATTGCGAAACTGGCCGAGCGACAGATTCCCGTCTCGGCGACACTGGTGATGCAAGAGCTCATGCGCGTGCGCCCGGCCGGCGACAAGTCGACCTGAGATGCGCTTTTCGCCAGGGATGATATGCCTACTACAAGCATTTCATTTTCACCTGGCCGCGAACCCGTCGGGCCGGAGCGTACTTTCGGCTCGAACGAATTTGCCGGACAGGTAAACCGGAAGTTCATCCTGCCGTTACATCTTTACGCCGACCGTCCGGCATTTGACTTCGTTCAGCCGTGCGGAACAATTTGGCTGATGGGTGCGCAGTTCCGGCGTCGGAGCCAGCGCAAGCGAGAATTATCGTCGCCGCGCCTGGCGCCGCAGATGCGGCCCGCTTCAGCGGAGACAACCCGCTACGCCCGACGGAATCGCCGTCGAGGCGCACTCGGCGCTGGATCGGAGATTGTCTGTGGGACGTTTGGCGACCGTGCTCTGTACGGTGACCGGGATCGTAACGATCGTCGATCACTGCAGGAATACGCCGTTTTACGCGCAACTATTGTCGCGGCACGTCACGGCCGCGCCGGGCGGCTACCAGATTTCCCCAGGGCTGAACTTTTTCGTAACGCTTGCTCTCGGTGCGGGCGTCTGGTGGATGACAAGCCCCGATCCGCCGCCTGAGGACCTCCCTGCCGCCCGAAAACAGCGTTGGAAACGGGCTTATCTGGCCGGGACTGCAATTGCCTTCTGGCTCATGCTCGGCCCCGCCATTCGACAGACGCAAATGGCGCCGTCTAGCCCCAAGGCAGCGCCGGCCAACGTAGCTGCACCGAGACGTTCGCCTTTTTCGTTAAAGCCCCTGTTTCGGCAAGCCCCCGGCCAGACTTGGGAATAGCGGCTCAAGCGAAATCGCCACACGGCGGAAGCCGGCGGGCACTCATAGCCGGCGGGTCTGACCGCAGGGGCCCCGCGCCACGCGTCAACCGCTTTTTTTGTGGCTGCGGTAACGACGGATCAGGGCGTTCGTGGAACTGTCGTGCGCAAGCGAAGGCTCTTCCTTGCTTTGCAGTTCGGGGATAATCCGCTGCGCCAGCACCTTGCCGAGCTCGACGCCCCACTGGTCGAACGAGTTGATGTGCCAGATCGAACCTTGCACGAACACTTTGTGCTCGTACAGCGCGATCAGTTTGCCGAGCAGTTCGGGCGTCAGCCGGTCGGCCAGGATCGTGTTGGTCGGCCGGTTGCCTTCAAATGTCCGATGCGGAACCTGGAACGCTTTGACGCCATCGGCGGCCACCTGCTCGGACGTTTTGCCGAACGCCAACGCTTCGGTCTGGGCGAAGACGTTGGCCATCAACAAGTCGTGGTGTGGCGCCAGCGGATTGAGCGTCTGGCAGAAGCCGATGAAGTCGCAGGGGATCAGCCGGGTTCCCTGATGGATCAGTTGGTAGTAGGCGTGCTGGCCGTTCGTGCCGGGCTGCCCCCACACGATTGGCCCTGTCTGATAATCGACTCGCCGTCCCTCCAGATCGACGTGCTTGCCGTTGCTCTCCATGTCGAGCTGCTGCAGGTAAGCGCTGAGCCGGCCGAGATAATGATCGTACGGCAAAATGGCGATGGTCTCGGCGCCGAAGAAATCGATGTACCACAACCCGATCAGCGCCAGCAGCACCGGCAAGTTGCGGTCAAACGGCGCCGTACGAAAGTGTTCGTCCATGGCGTGGAAGCCGGCCAGCATCTCTCGGAAATGGTCCGGTCCGATGGCCGTCATCAGCGACAGCCCGATCGCAGAGTCGTACGAATAGCGCCCGCCGACCCAATCCCAGAACTCAAACATGTTGGCCGTATCGATGCCGAACTTGGCTACTTCCTTGGCATTGGTCGAAACCGCCACGAAATGCCTGGCCACTGCCTTCTCATCCTTCAGCGAGCGCAAGCACCAGTCGCGGGCGGAGTGGGCGTTGGTCAGCGTTTCCAGGGTGGTAAAGGTCTTCGAAGAGACGATGAACAGCGTTTCGTCAGGCTCGAAATCTCGCGTGGCTTCGACGAAGTCGGTCCCATCGACATTCGAGACAAAACGCATCGTCAGCCCGCGATCGCTGTAATGCCGCAGCGCTTCGTACGCCATCACGGGCCCCAGATCCGAGCCGCCGATGCCGATGTTGACGATGTTGCGAATCCGCTTGCCCGTGTAGCCTTTCCACTCGCCGCTGCGGATGCGATTGGCAAAGGCGGCCATCTTGTCCAGCACGGCGTGTACTTCCGGTACGACGTTCTGGCCGTCGACCAGGATCGACTCGCCCTCGGGCGCCCGCAAAGCGACGTGCAGCACGGCGCGATCTTCAGTGACGTTGATTTTGTCGCCGCGGAACATGGCGTCGATCCGCTCGCGCACGCCCGCCTGTTCGGCCAGTTGCACCAGCAGCTTGAGCGTCTCGTCGGTAATGCGGTTCTTGGAATAGTCCAGGTAAAAACCGAGCGCTTCGAGCGTCATTCGCTCGCCGCGCTGCGAGTCGTCGGCGAACAGTTGTCGCAAGTGGACGTCGCGTTGTTGCTGGAAATGCGTCTCGAGCGCTTTCCAGGCGGCAAGCTGACGCAGGGGCGAAACGGTCGCGGTCATACTCAAATCCTTTCCAAGCAATCGCCGGAACGGGCCGGCGCAGCGTTAACGTTTCCGGCCGGCCTCCAGCAAGCCCGGCAAGTCGTAATCGACCAGTTCGCCGATCCGATTGATCGTAA
>DASZUP010000550.1:0-13351 GCA_035547635.1 Pirellulales bacterium | reverse complement strand
CCTCGTCGACCAGGCTCTGGAATCCGTCTACCGCTCCGACTGGAGCCGGATCGTCGCTGCACTGATTCGCGTTACCGGAGACTTCGATGCGGCGGAAGAGGCGGTGCAGGAAGCCTTTGCGGCGGCCATCGACGCCTGGCGGATGTCGGGAATCCCGGATTCTCCCCCCGCTTGGATCCTGCAAACGGCAAAGCATAAAGCCATCGACCGCATCCGCCGCCGGGCGAAATTCGAAGAGAAGCTGGCGACGCTGGCCTCCGAGCCGGCGGGCGCCGAAACGCCCGACCTCGACGGCGACAAGATTTCCGACGATCAACTGCGGTTGATTTTCACCTGCTGCCACCCCGCCCTGGCGCCAGAGGCGCAAGTTGCGCTGACCTTGCGGATGCTCGGAGGATTGGAAACGGACGAGATCGCCCGGGCGTTTCTCGTTCCTGCGGCGACCATGGCCCAACGCCTGGTGCGGGCCAAGCGGAAGATTCGCGACGCCGGCATCCCGTTCGCCGTTCCGGGCGCCAGTCAGATGCCCGAACGGCTTGAAGCCGTGCTGACGGTGCTCTATTTGATCTTCAATGAAGGTTACGCGGCCACGCGGGGCGAGTCGCTGTTGAGAACCGACTTGTGCAGCGAGGCGATCCGGCTGGGGCGACTGCTGACTCAGTTGATGGCGCCGCATGCGCCGGCCGAGGCGCTTGGCTTGCTCGCTTTAATGTTGCTGCAAGATTCGCGTCGAGCGGCGCGGCTCGATGCCGAAGGCGATCTGGTGCTGCTGGAGGACCAGGATCGCGGGCTTTGGAATCGAGCGCAGATTGCCGAGGCGCTGCCCCTCGTTGCATCGGCCCTGCGCGCCGGACCGGGGCCGCTCGCGTTGCAGGCTGCCATCGCCGCCGTGCATTGCCAGGCCGAACGGTCCGAGCAAACCGACTGGCGTGAAATCCTCGGACTTTATGACCTGCTGTTGCAGGTGCATCCCTCGCCCATTGTGTCGCTAAATCGGGCCGTGGCGGTCGCCATGATCGATGGTCCCGAGCCGGCGCTCGCCTTGATCGACGCCTTGGCCGCGGACGGCCGGCTGGACGGTTATTACTTGCTGCACGCCGCCCGCGCCGACCTGCTCCGCCGCATGGGTTTGCACGCCGAAGCCGCCGGAAGCTACGAGCAGGCGATGGAACTGACCGCCAACGACAGCGAGCGGCGGTTTCTCAGGCGGCGACTCACAGAGGTGCGTGCGAGGAAGACTTGAGGGCAGTTCTTGAAGATGCTGACAGGAGAAAGGCGCATGTTGGGAGCACAGCGCTGGACGCAAGCGTGCATTCTTTCGCTTGCCATCATGCTTCTGCCGCAACGGTCTGCGGCGGACTTCGTGCGGTTAGAGGCGCTGGTGGAGGCGCCGGCGGCCCGTCTGGCCGGGAAATTGCAGCACGCAAAAACGGTGGTCGCCGTCCGCAACGGCATGCAAGTCATGGAGCCGTGGGACATTCCCGATGCGGTTGCCGTCGAATTGGTCGCGGCGCTGCGCCGGCGCGGAGTCGACGCCATACTTGCCGCCTCGGACGTTCGGTTTGAGAAGCTCGAATCCGCCGATCAGGCGTTCACGGTCAATCAGGCGGAAGCGCTCGAGCTGCTCGATCGCGATGCCCTGGTCGGCATCGAGTTGCTGACCGGAAGCAAGCCTCGACTCAGATTGACCGCGTACGCTTCCCAAGCGCGCAAGCCGCTGGCCACGGAAATCATCGATGTTCCGCCAGATGCTTTATTGCAGGACAACAACATTCCGCCCGCGAACCGAGAAATCGTCGAGTTTGCGCGGAAGTCGCTGGACACGAAAGTCCGCGAAGGCGACTGCACGCAGTTCGCCGAGGACAGTCTGAAAGCCGCCGGCAAAACGAAACGGGGCATTTATCGTTGGGGGCGCGAATTGGAGCCGCGGGAACCCTGGCTGCCCGGCGATATCCTGCAGATGGAGCGCCTGACGGTAAAGGCCCCGGGATTTTTCCGCGATTTGGGACATCACACGGCGATCGTCGAAGAAGCGCATCGCGACCGCGTCGTCGTCCTGCACCAGAATGCCTTCCCCAAGGGGCAAGTCGTGCAGCGGGAAACCTGGCCGATCAAGGCCATTCGCGGCTCGCTGGTCGCGTACCGGCCGTGGGACTGGCCGAAACACAATCCCTTTCCGCCCGCTAGCCCGCTGCGGAAGAATTCGCCCCTATCATCACGAAGCCCGCTTTCTAAAGAGCTCGATCTGTTGAAGATCGTTGATCCCCGGCTCGATCGCGTGCAAGGCATCTGGTTCTTCGAGCACGGCGGCCTGCGTAGCCCGGTGGAATTTGAGGCCCGGCTGCAAATCCCCGTCGCACCGCCCCCGAGCTATCGGCTCAGCATGACCGTAGAACGGTTGCAAGGAGAAGAGATGCTCGGTCTGGGCGTCATGGTCGGCGGCCATCAGACGCTGCTTGCCATCGCTTGCTTCAAGTCCACGACCGTGGGCATTCACAACCTCGACGGAAAGCCCGCCAATGAGAACGAATCGACGCAAATAGGTTCGTTCCTGCCGCTTTACAACCAGGTGCTGTTGGAATGCCGCGTAAGGCCGGACAGTCTGGCGCTTGATCTTGACGGCGAAAGCGTGATTGACTGGCGCGGCGATCCCTCGCGATTGACGGTCTCGCCGGATTGGCCCGTGCCGAACGATCGCTGGCTCTTCCTGGGCGCGTTCGCGTCGGAATTCGACATCCAGTCGTTCACGCTGGAGCCGCTTGAGTAACCAGCGGCCGACGCGGGGGCGCCATTCACT
The DNA here is from genome assembly GCA_035547635.1 of Pirellulales bacterium. Taxonomy (GTDB): domain Bacteria; phylum Planctomycetota; class Planctomycetia; order Pirellulales; family JAICIG01; genus JAICIG01. The sequence goes on along the minus strand of DASZUP010000550.1, from coordinate 10,554 downwards.
CACGATCCGTTGGCGGTCGGAGCGAGCGCGTAGACCCGCTCGTACGATTCCTTCGCCACGCCGCCCAGCCGCTCAGCCATGCGCCGCATCGCTTCGGGCTGGTAGTCCCAATGCCCGGAACGGACTACCTGCTCCAGCCAATCACATAAATGGACGCGGACCAGATCGTCGAAATCGTCGCGTGACAGTTCCATGATCTCGCCCGTTTCGCGATCACGTATGCGGTAGGGGCCTTCCGAGTCGACCAGCGCGTAGAATGTCGAGCGGTCCATCACGCAGTTCACAAAAGCGATCCGTTCCGCTCGCTCGCCAATTAATTCCCGGACCTCGCCGCGCCGCTCGAGCGGCAGCGCCCAGCGTCGGAACATCTCGGTGCCGTAAATGGAATGAAACAGCCCGGCGCGGCATACGTCGCGCTCGCAGCCCCAATCCTCCAGGTCCCGGAACACGCCGACCAGATGCGCGAAAAACCCTTTTTCGCCGGAGTGCGGCACGTCTTCGATACCTAGCCCGCGCAGAAAGTCGGCCATCGAACGATAAGCGGGATCCATCGTGTTTGTCTCCATGTAAGCGGTCAGCAATAACAGCACGGCGGTTTGCGAGCCGGTAATCACGATTCGGTGGAAGCCAGGGCGTGCCGGTCGCCGTACGGCATTCCGGCGATTGTACATCGCCCCGTCCCCGTTTGCGTTCAATTCCTAACTTCGCTTGCAGCCCCCTCTCTCGCGAACTAAAATCCAGGCTTGTAACTACTTGCGGTTCAACGGCAGCGGCTCGGCGATTTATGGGCGACAGGCGATTCATTCTCAACCCGATGCGCACCGCGAAGCAGGGCGCGCAGATCAACGTGGGCAAGGACGACGACGAATATCGGGCAATCGTCAACACGCTGACGATGCACGCCGATGATATGCAAGCGCTTGGCCTTTCCGATGGCGACTCGGTGCGTATTCGCACCGAAGCCGGCGAGGCCGTGTTCCAGTGCGAAGCGGGAAAGACGCCCCTAGGCATGCTGCTGGTTCCCTATGGGCCGCCCACCTGCAAATTGATGGGGGGCGGCACGGACGGCACCGGTATGCCGACCTCGAAAGGTTGGGAAGTCGAAGTCGAGCCGATCAAGGGCGGAGATTGATCGCAAGAAACGGGCTGGGTTAGAGGGGGCAGCCCCTCACCACCGGCCCCTCTCCCCCGCGGCGGTGGAGAGGGGAGAGAAGACCAGGAGACTAGGTAATGGAAATCTCGAAGACTGGCGACGATCTGGCCGGGCCAGACTCCCCGCACTTTGTAAAAGACCAGCAACCGGAGCAATACCCGGCCTGGGAAGAAGTGGAAGCAGGCCGCTACATGCCGCGCCGCGTGCGCGGAAGCTGCCAGGGCAGAGCCCTCGGCTGAACGTTTACTATTCCTTCGTCCGGTTCGGACGAGACGAAATAGGTTGAAAGCAACGCCACGGAGACGCCATGGATCTCACGGTTGTCAACAACGCCACCTGCACCTTCTGCGGGTGCGTCTGCGATGATATTGAGCTGCACGCCAACGAAGAGCGGATCGTCGAAGCCAAGCGGGCCTGCGTGTTGGGCAAGGCCTGGTTCCTCAATCACACGGCTGAGCATCTCTATCCCGACGCGCTGATCGACGGCCGCGAGGCGACCGTCGAAGAAGCGATCGCCGCGGCGGCCAGCCTGCTCGATGCCGCCGACATGCCTCTGGTCTACGGCATGAGCAATATCACTTGCGAGGCGCAACGCGAAGCGGTGGCCCTGGCCGAACGGTTGGGAGGCGTGGTCGACAGCCACACCTCGTTGTGACACGGTCCCACTGAAATCGCCGCCCAGTTGGGCGGTAAGGTCACGTGTACGCTCGGCGAAGTGAAGAACCGAGCCGATTTTATCGTGTATTGGGGCGGCAATCCGGCCGAGTGCCATCCGCGGCACTTCACCAAATACACGCTGATGCAGAAAAGCAAGTTCCTGCCCCGCGGCCGCAAAGACCGCACCATGGTGCTCGTCGATATCCGCGAGACGAAGAGCGCCAAGGCCTCCGATATCTTCCTGCAGATCCGGCCGGGCAAAGATTTCGAAGTCCTCACCATCCTCCGCGCCATGGTCAAAGGCCAGGCGGTCAACGACGATCTGATCGCCGAGACCGGCCTGACCAAGGAACAACTGCAGGACTTTGTCGACCGGATGAAGCGGGCCAAATTCGGCGTGTTCTTCTTCGGCATGGGGCTGTCGATGACCCGCGGCAAGCACATGAACTCGGCCGCTATCCTGACCTTGGCCGCCGAGTTGAACGCGTACACCAAGTTCGTCGCCATGCCGATGCGCGGGCACGGCAACGTCACCGGCGCCGACGTGATCATGCGCTGGACGACCGGCTACCCGTTCGGCATCAACTTCAATCGCGGCTATCCGCGCTACAACCCGGGCGAGTTCTCCACGGTCGATCTGCTCGTCCGCGGCGACGTCGACGCGGCGCTGATCCTTGGCGCCGATCCGGGCGCCACCATGCCGCAGCCGGCCATCGACCACCTGGCCCGCGTGCCGACGATTGTGCTCGATCCGAAAGTCACGCACACCAGCCGCATCGCCCGCGTGCATATCACGACGGCGGCCACCGGCATCAGTGCGCCGGGCACGGGCTACCGCATGGATGAAATCCCCCTGCCGTTGCGGCCGGCGCTCAAGTCGCCGTATCCGACAGACGAAGAGGTCGTGCGCCGCATCCACGAGGCGGTGGCCAACAAGCCCGATTGGATCGCCAAAAATGGCGAGACGGTCGCCAAGCAGGTTTCTTGAACGACGCACCCTTGATCCCAGGCAGAAATCAGGCGTTTCATGCTTCGAATCACCGGCGGCAAGGTTTATGATCCCGCAAACGGTCTCGATGGGGTCGTCAAGGATATCTGCATTGCTGACGGGCGGATTGTCGAGACCGTCGAGGGCGGGCGCACGATCGACGCGACAGGCATGATCGTGTTTCCCGGCGGCGTTGACGTGCACACGCACGTGGCCGGCGGAGCGATCAACTTCGCCCGGGCCATGACCCCCGAAGATCATCGCCGCACGATGGCTTTCATCCGCTCGCAAACCACGCGCAGCGGAATCGGCGGCATGGCGCCGACGACCTTCGCCACCGGCTACTTGTATGCCGGAATGGGCTGGACCACGCTCAATGAAGCCGCCGTGCCGATCATTTCGGCCAAGCACACGCACGAAGAACTGAGCGACGTGCCGATCGTCGACAAATGCTCGTGCGTGCTGATGGCCAACAACGAGATCGTGCTCGATCTGCTCGAAGCCGGCGAGATGGAGCGAGCCAAGCAGATCGTCGCCTGGCAAATCTGGGCTTCAAAAGCCTACGGCGTGAAGGCGGTCAATCCCGGCGGCGTGGCGGCCTGGAAGTGGGGCAAAGACGCCAAGCAGCTCCACGACCCGATCGAAGGCTACAGCAAGCTCACGCCGGGCGATATCGTCTCCGGGTTGGCGCAGATCGTCGACGAGCTGGGCCTGCCCCATCCGCTCCACCTGCACTGCAACAATCTTGGCGCGCCAGGCAATATCAGCACCACGCTCGAAACGATGCGCCGCCTGGAAGAGCGCCGGGCCCACATGGCCCACTTGCAGTACCACGCCTACGGCGGCGACGACTGGTTCACGATGCGCTCCGCCAGCGTGCCCATCGCGGAGTACTTCAACGCCCACCCCAACCTCACCTGCGACGCGGGCGCGGTGCTGTTCGGCGATACGGTCACGATCACCGCCGACGGCCCCTGGCAGCACCTGCTTTACAAGCTCACTGGGCGGAAGTGGGGTAATCTCGACGTCGAGAACGAGACTGGCTGCGGCATCGTGCCTTATACCTATCGTCCGAGCAACCTGGTCAACGCCGTGCAGTGGGCCGCCGGGCTCGAGCTGCTGTTGTTGATCGACGATCCCTGGCGCGTGTTCCTTTCCACCGACCATCCCAACGGGGCCTGCTTCTGGCGCTATCCGGAAATCATTCAACTACTGATGTGCGCCGACTTCCGCCGCGAGTGCATTGCCAGGCTGACCCCGCAGGCGAAGCAGCGCATCACGCTGCCGGAGCTCGACCGCGAATACACGCTTTACGAGATCGCCACAATTGTCTCCGCCGGCCCGGCGCGAGCCTTGGGGCTGCCGCAGAAAGGGCAGTTGGGCGTCGGCGCCGACGCCGACGTGGTCATCTATGAGGAAGAGCCCGACATCTTGCGGATGTTCAGCCACCCGCGGTATGTGCTCAAGGGGGGCGAGATCGTGATCGAAGACGGCGATGTCCGCGCCACGCCGCAAGGCCGCGAGTTCCTGGTCAAGCCCGCCTACGACGAAGCGATCGAAACCTATCTGCGACCGAAGTTCGAAGACCAGTACACGATGTCGTTCGAGAACTATCCGGTCGAAATGGAACGGCTCGAACATCCCGAAATCCGCGACTGCATCCCAGCCGAATGAGTACGCTCCGCCTGACCTTCAAAGACCAGCCCGCCGTACCGATCGAGGCGGAAGCCCTCTCGCCCGACGCTTTGGCCGGCCTGTCGCTCGATGAGATACGCGCCACGCCCATCTACGTCGGCAAGCGGCGACGGCGGATCGACGAGTTGTTCGACGTAGAAGGCGAACCGGGCGACCAACTGGCGCTGCACGGTGATCTGCACCGCGTCAAATGGCTCGGCCGCGGCATGACGCGCGGGCGGCTGACCGTCCACGGCAACGCCGGCATGCACCTCGGCTCTCACATGAAAGGGGGCGAGATTGAGGTCCACGGCAACGCGGGCGATTGGGTCGGCGCCGAGATGACCGGCGGCTCGATTCGCGTCCGCGGCAATGCCGGCGGCCAGATCGGCGCGGCTTATCGCGGCAGCCTGGCCGGTATGCGCAACGGTTTGATTGTGATCGACGGCTCCGTCGGGCTGGAGATCGGCATGCGAATGCGCCGCGGCACGATCGTCATCGGCGGCCGCGCCAAGGATTTCGCCGGCTTGCAGATGAAGGGGGGCACCATCGTCCTGCTGCAAGGCGCCGAAATCCGCACCGGCGCCTGGATGGTGCGCGGCACGATCATTTCGCTCGCGCCGCTGCCTTTGCTGCCGACCTTCGCCTTTGCCGCGTCGCAGAACCCCGTCTTTATGAATCTGTATTCCCGGCGTCTCGCCCCGCTTGGCATTACGCTGCCCTACTGCGCCAGCGAGGGGAGCTACGCTTGCTACTCCGGCGACAGTTCCGTGCCGGGTAAGGGCGAGATACTGGTCTGGCAGCCGGTCTGAGCCGTTGTTTTGCCTGTAGCGGAACTCGTGAGAGTTCCGAGCGACGCGGCGATGTTTGGCATGTTCTCCTGCTGCGGCAATGTTCTCTTCGCCTTCACATAAGCTTGCGTGCGCTTTCCTGCGCCGTTTCCGTTCCTACGTACAGCAGGTCCATGCGCGTTTCGACGTGGACTGACAGACCGCATCGGCGGGTTTGAAGGAAGCTTGCTTCTGTTGGCCCGGCGGATGGCTATGTCTCTCGGTATTGGAGCCGGGCTCCAACCTCTTATTTTGACCGAGTTGTCCATCGCATGACGCACGCCATACGCTCGCGCAGGCTCGATTGATCTGCGCCACGAGCGTATCGCACGCGAAGCCATGGGCGCGCGAGCCAAAGTCTGCGGCGCCAGTCTCGTTAGTTCGTCACGCGAGTCTCGCCGGCTGCAAACATTGGCGCGCGGGCAAGCTCAGAGCTGCGCTCACTTCTTCGCGCTGGCCGAAAAAGGATCCTCCGGCCAGGCGTGCTTGGGATAACGCCGCCGCAGTTCCTTCCGGACCACCGGGTAGCCGTTGCGCCAAAAGCTGTCCAGATCGCCAGTGATCTGTTGTGGACGCATATTGGGGCCGAGTAAGTGCAACAGCACCGCCACGCGGCCGCCGGCGATGCGCGGCGTTTCTCGCCAGCCAAACAGCTCCTGGATGCGCGCCGCGAGCACGGGCGGCTGGCCCGGCTCATAACGCAGCGGCAATTGCTTGCCGCTGGGCACGCGCAGCCGCTCGGGCGCCTCGCGCTCGACGGACTGCAACTGCTGCGGCGTCAGCATGGTCTTGATGGCGGCGAGCACCGGCGCCCGCCGCAATTCCTCAAACGATTGCCTGCCGATGCACAAGGTTGGCAGGATGGCGCGGAGCGGATCCTCGCCAAAATCCGGCAGGTCCAGTTCGGGCATCCATTGCCGCAGGCACTGTACGCGAGCCAGGAATTCTCCCGCCGACTCGTCCAGCCGCAACGAGCGATCGAACCGTAAGGCCGCTTCGCGCGCCAGGATTTCCGATGCGTCGAAGTCGGCCGGAACGTTCGTGATTGTTTCCTCCAGCACCAGGTCCTCCCAGCGCGTGCGGCGCCAGGCGATGATGCGCTCGCGCCCCGGATCGAACTCGACGTCGACAGAAACCGTCAGCCGGTCTTCCGGCAGCCAGTCGCGTTCGACCGCCGAGGCTTGCCGGACCAGGGCCTCGGACTTGCCGATTTCTTCCAGATCGACGCAGACGAACAGCGGCGCCTTGGCGACGGCGCTCTGGCGAGCCAGCCGCACCCCGCGGCCGCCAATCATCAACGCCCGCGGCCCGCTCGCTTCGCGCCGCCGCGCCAGCCGATCGGGAAACGCCGCCAGGATCGAACGCGAGACGGCTTCGTCCGCAGAGACGCGCTCTGGCTGGCGCCCGCTCTTGTCCGGTTCGACCAGTCGCTGCAACTGGTCGCGAGCACGCAGCAGGAAGCGGGCTGCGCCGCTTTCGATGCGTCCCAGCTCTGAGTCTCGCCGGCCGCAGCGCTCGAACGCTTCCAACGCCGCCACGCGGTCGAGCACGTCGGAATCAGAAACGTGATGGCACGGCACGTCTCGCGGCCGGCGGAAAGGATCGCGCTCCGACAATAACGCGGCCGCCAGGGCAAGGCGGGACAATTGGCCATGGCGACTCCCTTCTAACAACATTCGGGCAATCCGCGGATGGACGGGCAGCCGTCCCATCTGTTTGCCCAGCGAGGTCACGCCGCGGTTATCGACCGCTCCCAGGCGACGCAACAGCGTCAGCGCCTGTTCGATCGCCTGCGGCGGCGGCGGCTCGTACCAGCCAAAGTTGAGCAGATCGGTTTCGCCCCAACAAAGCAGCTCCAGCGCAGGGCCGGCCAGATCGACCCGCTCGATTTCAGAGCTTTCATGGTCGCGCAGCGCCTGCTGCTCGCGCTCGGTCCAGAGCCGGAAGCAAACGCCGGGCGCCGTACGTCCGGCGCGGCCGGCCCGTTGATCGGCCGAGGCGCGCGAGATGCGCACGGTTTCCAGCCGGTTCAAGCCTAAGGCAGGATCCGAACGCATCACTCTCGCCAGGCCGGAATCGACCACGCCGGTGACCCCCTCGATCGTCAACGAGGTTTCCGCCACGTTCGTCGAGAGCACAACCTTGCGCCGCTTGCCCGGCATCAGCACGGCCTGCTGCTCTTCGAGCGGTAAATCGCCGTAGAGCTGTCGGACGTCGAGCGGCAGGGCCGCCGCGAGCGGTTCCAGTTCCTGGGCCGTCCGGCGAATCTCACCGACGCCGGGCAGAAAGGCAAGCACGTCGCCGCCGGTTTCTTCGAGCGCGTGCTTCACTGCCTGAGCAACTGCAATCGGAACGTCAGACCGCACGTCGTGACGCTGGTAGTGCACGCAGACCGGGTACAACCGCCCTTCGCTGCGCACGATCGGACAGTCGTCCAGGTAGTTCGCGATGGGCTCGGCGGCCAGCGTCGCCGACATGACGACAATCTTCAATTCCGGCCGCACCTCGGCCTGAACCCGGCGAACCATGGCGAGCGCGAGATCCGTGTTCAGGCTCCGTTCGTGAAACTCATCGAACAGCACCGCGCCGATGGATTCCAGGAACGGGTCATCGGCCAGCATGCGCACAAAGATGCCGTCCGTCACAGCCAAGATGCGCGTGGCCGCCGAAGCCTTTCTGTCGAAGCGCACGTGATACCCGACTTCTTCGCCCAGGCGGGAGTTGCACTCCTCCGCCAATCGTGCAGCAGCTGCTCGCGCGGCCAACCGGCGCGGCTGCAACAAGACAATCTGACCGGCGCCTGCAAGGCCTGCGTCCAAAATCGCCAGCGGCGCTCGGGTGGTCTTGCCGGCCCCCGCCGGCGCTTGCAGCACGACGGCGGAGCGTTGGTCCAACGCAGCGACGAGTTTCGGCAACACGTCGTCGATAGGAAGCGGCGGGAGATCTCGTTGCGGCACGGGCGGGATCATTTTAGTTAATCGTAGCGGAATTGGTGACAATTCCGGCGGCTGGGAGCCGCTCCCAAACCCCAACCAGATCTGGGACGCCAACGCCGCTCCTCGGAATCCTCCCAGATACCGCTACGCTTGTCGTTGAACTACATCAAGTCGGAGGTCGAGAGATCGATCTGAAAAAAGTTTTCCCGCGATACTAGACGTAACGGCTGCGCAAAGGTTATGGTAACCCCGCCTTTCTTGTTTGCATTTCACGAGCGTACGCGATGATGGCCTTCATTCAGGAGCATTTGTTTTCCACGGCCCCGGCGCCCATGGTGGTGGTGGCGGTCTTGGCGCTGATGCTCATTGGCGACTTGGCGACCTCCCCTTCTTCGCGGTAAGTGCCCTTTGTGCACCGCGGAGACCGACGTCCGTTGCGTGACGCCTTCGCGTTGCTGCGCCCCTTCGAGTCGGGCAGTCTCTTGGCAATAGGTTGCGCAGACGCCTCACTTTACCTGTTCTGACAGCTAGGACGCCAGCTCCCCTTCCTCTCGCAACATTTTCAAGGTGCGCTGGAAGGCGTCGGCAGTCTGTTGCAGATCATCTTCGGTATGCACGGCCGAAGTGGGGCCGCCTGGCCACGAGAACAGATCGACTCCGTGAAGCATCATGCCGAGGCGTAACTTGGCCGTCAGCGATGGTCTCGCTTTGGCTTTCAATACGCGATAGTCGTATTTGCCAGCCTCGATTTCCTCGGCGGTGACCGGCAGGTTTTCTGGATTCAAGAAGATGTGGAAACCCGAGAAAGTTCCATAGACGAGCCAGTTTACTCGCTCGTCATGGAGCACTCGGTTGAGAGCCTCTCGCAGCCGTGCGGCATAGTCGCTGGCCCGTTGGCAGACGTCGCTGCTGCTGACAATCTCCAAGGTGGCGACGCCGGCGGCGGCCGAAATCGGATTGGCGTTGAAGGTTCCTTGATGCGGCACTTTCTCCCGGCCTGCCGCCTGCGAGCGGTCGAAATCGAGAGCATCCATGATCTTGGCCTGTCCGGCCACGGCCCCCCCAGGAAAGCCTCCCGCCAGAATTTTGGCCATCGTCGTCAGGTCGGGGCGGATGCCGTAATGAGCCTGTGCTCCGCCGGGCGAGCAGCGGAAACCGGAGATGACTTCGTCAAAAATCAGCACCAGCCCCCGTTCGGCGGTCAGTTCGCGAAGACCGACCAGGAATTCCTTCAGCACCGGAACCTGTCCCCAGCTTGCGCCGGTCGGCTCGATAATGGCGCCGGCAATGTCGCCATGGCGATCGAGCACTTCGCGCGTGGCGGCCAGATCGCCCGGCGGCGCCAAGACCACCTGATGCGCCACTTCGTCCAGCACGCCGGGCGTCGGAGTGCCGTCGAAGTGCGAACCGACGCCGAAGGCGGCATGATCGTGCCAGCCGTGGAAGTGGCCGAGGAACCGCAGCACCTTGGGCTTGCCGGCGTAAGCTCGGGCCAAGCGCATGGCCATCATGGTGGCTTCGGTCCCGGAACTCGTAAACCTCACCCGCTCGGCCGAGGGGATGAGTTTCTGGACCAGCTCGCCCCAGCGAACTTCCAGTTCGTGGCAGGAACCGAAATGCGTCCCCAGTTGCAACTGTCGCTCTACCGCAGCAATGACCTGCGGGTGGTTATGGCCGAGCAGCAACGCGCCGTGTCCGCCGGCGTAATCAACGTACTCGTGACCGTCGATGTCCCACTTGTGCGAGCCGGCAGCTCGTTCGACGTAAATCGGATAAGGCCACAGGGCGCGGCTATCATGCGTGATGCCGCTGGGAAACACGTTCGCGGCTCGCTGCGCCCAGGCGGCTGATTTCGGCGTGCGGCGGCGATAGGCGTCGACAATGGGAGAATTGGCGAGATCCACGGGCTGGCGCTCCTGGGAAGCAAGAACTCTGGGCGGGGGGGTACGACTGCCTGGGTGATAGTTTACTGGTCGCAGGCCAAGGCAGGTAGTAGGGCGAGAAGGATGAACGGGGAACGGGGAATGCGGAATGCGGAGCGAAGCGACGGAGAAACGGCGATGGCGAGCGCGGCGCCCCAAGGGGCGCATCAGGCGCGGTTTGAAGCTTGACTCGCTACGTCTCGATAATGTCGGGCCAGCCCCTCGGCGGCGCGACAAATGTCAAATTGAGATTCGGCTCGGAGGCGAGCGGCTTGCCCGAGGCGGGCCCGCTCGTCGGGAAGAGCAACAAGCTCGGCGACGGCCGTAGCCAGGGCTTCGTCATTGTCGACCGGCACGAGTCTCGCCGCGCCGCTGGCTGGCGGAAAGATCTCTC
>DASZUP010000549.1:0-3962 GCA_035547635.1 Pirellulales bacterium | reverse complement strand
ACGGCCCCGACGCAGCTCACGTTCCGTTTCTTGCTCGGCGCCGGCGAAGCGCTCGATCAGAACACGCTGAGCGGAATTCAACTCACGCGCAGCGGGTCGGACGGCGCCTTCGGCAATGCCAACGACGTCCATATCACGCCGGGCTTCGTCGGCATCGATCCGGCGCAACCGAATCAGGTAGTGATGCGTTTCAGTTCGCCGTTGGCCGACGACCTCTATCGCATCACGATCATCGGCGGCAGCAACGGAGAGCCCGATCCGCTGACCGACACGGCGTCGCCGGCGTTGCCGTTCAATGGGGGCCAAGACTACACGCAAGACTTCCGCCTGCAGATCGGACCGCAAGTGCTGTCCGTCGTGCCGCAGCCCGTGACTCGCGGCGCGAGCGGGCAGCTCGTCGTGCAGGACAAAGAGATCGACGTCTATTTTAACGGTACAGTGCAAACGTTGCCTGGCAACGGCAATGCGCTCGACCCGCAGCAGTTCCAGCTCATCGACACCAAGAACACCGCCATCTCGACCGACGACGTCGTCAACCACCCGACTTCGGTCAGTTATGATCCGGCGAATAACTCGGCCAAGCTGCTGTTCGCCAATTCCATCAGCACCATCGGCAGCGGGGCGATGCGGCTGCGGATCGGCAATACCGATGCGCCCTTGCCGGCGTCCACGACCCCGACGCCTTATCCCGGCGATCCGCTCGGCACGTTCGCCGGCTCCGATTCAATCGGCGCGCTCGGGTCGCAAACGCAGATTTTCAGTGGCACGATCGCACCGCAACCGATCGATCCCAACCTGGTTTTCCCGGGCGGAATTCTGGATCCCGGGCATCGAATCATTCCGGTAGGCGGAGGCGGCGAGAATCACGCCACCGGATCCGGCGGCGCCACGCTGATCACCTACAGCTTCCCCGATATTTACGGCGCCGATCCGACCAACGGACAACCGCTGCACAACCAAATCACGGATAACCAAAAGCAAACCGTTCGCTATATCTTCCAGCTTTACAGTTACTACACCGGGCTGACTTTCGAAGAAGTCCCAGGCAGCGGCGGCGCCGACCAGGTGGTCGTCGGCGATACGCGCGTGCTTGCGCCGAGCTTGCCGCCTACGGCCATTGGCGGCATTGCGGGGGGCGGACTGGCGATCATCAACGGCAATCTCGACTGGGGCGCCAGCCTCTACGGCAGCGGCTTCATGGGCGTCGCGATGCACGAAATCGGGCACACGCTCGGATTGCCTCACGACGACGACGGCCCGCCGGGCACGATCATGAACGGCGGCACCGAATCGCAGACGGCGACGACCGGTTCTGCGCCGCCGCCGTTGTATCCCGGCATTGCCGACATCACTAATTTGCAATACGGCTACGAGCCCAACAGCAACCAGATCGATCTCTATCACTTTACGATCAACTCGACGGGCACGCTGCACGCTCAGACCAAAGCCCAGCAGCTAGCCTCGCAAAGCTCGCTCGATTCGCTGTTGACGCTGTATGAAGAATTCAACGATTTGAACCTGCCGGCCAGCGGCGCCCTCATCAATAGCGGCGATAAGTTCACCATCACCGACAACAGCCATCCCTCGGTCACGTTTGAATTCACCAGCAATCCCGCGCAAATCAACGCGGCCACGGGAAAACTGCCCGACGGCAATGTGGGCGTCCTCTACTCCGCGAGCAGCACGCAGCAAGATTTGGCCGCCGCAGTGCTCAACGCCGTGAGCAAGCAGGGGCTCAATCTCTCGGGTTCGGTCGGACTCAACGGTGTTGAATTCGCCGGGCCGATCACCGTGAGTTGGGCCGGCACGTCGATCAATTGGTCGCAATCGCAGAAGATGATCGCGCGCAATGACGATCACTTCGGCAAGGATTCGTTCCTCAGTCTGAATCTTCAGCCCGGCATCTATTACGTGGCTGTCACGAGCACGGGCAACGATCAGTTCAATCCGAGTATTCCTTTCAGCGGTTGGGGCGGCAAGACCCAAGGCAATTATCAACTACTGCTCGATTTTCAGCCGACGGCGACACAGCCGTTGACGGATCCCGGACAGTCGTTGTTCGTGCCGGCCAATGTGGCGTCGATTCCCGACGGCTACAGCTTCACGCTCACCGACGTGAACGCCAGCGGCCAGCAGGTTACCGAGACGTTGAAGTTCTATAACGGCAGCACGGCCCCCAGTTCGCCGCCGCCGGGCCAGATTTCAATTCAACTGTCGGCAATCGACACGCAAGACACGGCCTCGCAAGCAATCATTGCGGCGCTGCAAGCGGCCATCACTGCAGGCGGCTTCGACGCCGCGGACTACACCCTTAGCTATCTCGGCGGCGGGCGGATTGAAGTGGGCGGCGGAATCTCTGCCAAAATCGTCGTCGATCCTTCGGGCAAGGGCGCCTTAACCGGCACGCCGCTAACCTTGTGGGGCGATGGTCAGCCCAGCGCGCTGGTCGGCAATTCGAATGCGGGAGGCGCTGGCGCCTACGATTTCTGGTTCAACGCCGGTCCGACGGTCTATGTCGACAAGACCGCGCCGAGCGCCGGCGCCGACGGCACCGCCGCGCATCCTTACAACACCATCCAAGCCGCGCTGCAGAACTCGACCGTCGTCAACGCCGCCGCCAATGGCCAAGAGGTCAACGTGCGCGTCGTGGGCAACGCTAATGCCAGCCTCGCCATCGCGAACAATCAAACTGGCGCCGCCAAGATTCTGGCAGGACAAACGTTCAAAGTCTCGGCCGGCAGTTTCTCGGGGACGTTCGAATTCACGAGCAACCTGACCTTTACCCCCGGTCAGGTGCTGCCCGACGGCAACTACGCCGTACTGTTGCCGCTGAGCGGCACTTCGTCGGCCATTTCGTCGAGCATTCAAGGTTCGCTTAAGGCCACCGGGCTGGTCTCAGTCGACGGGGGCGGCGCCACCGTAAGCGACGGAGGCAGCGATGTCAATTACAGCTACGTCAAGATCTACCAGGGGCAGTTTGCTCTGAACGTTTTGACGCAAACCACGCCCTTCAATGCGCGCTTGACGGGCGTCGCCGTGCCGTCGCTCTTTAACAATGCTCCCTATCTGGTCGGGTCCGATCAGTTCGGAAACTTGCTGCCCGACAACTCGCCGGGCAACTCGATGCTCGAGTTGCCGAAGAACGTCGTGCTGATGGTCGACGCCGGCGCCGTGTTCAAGCTCTACAAGGCGAACATCGCCGCGGGCAGCTCGGTGGTCAACATCGACAAGAGCCAAAGCGCGCTGCAGGTGCTGGGCGTCCCCGGCGAGCAGGTGACGTTCACTTCGTACCTCGACGACACGATCGGCACGGTGCAGATCCATCCAGGCTTGACCAAGGGACCGGGCGACTGGGGCGGGTTGGTGTTCAACGCCGATTCCGATTTGGAAACTCTGGGCATCTTCCTGAACGACGTCAGCGAGGCCAAGCTGAACTACGGCGGCGGCCAGGTCGTGGTCAACGGCGTGCAGCAGGCCTTCACTCCGATTTATCTCGATACGGCGCGGCCGGCGATCGCCAACAACTTAATCATCAACAGCGCCAGCGCGGCCATTTCGGCGAACCCCAACGCCTTCGAAAGCACTCGCTTCGGCAGCGATCTGACGATTACCGTTCTCAGCTCTCCCGTCGACAGCGATCACTTCACGGTGGGCGGTACGACGTTCGAGTTCGACTCGAACGGCGTGGTCAACCAGGGGCGCGTGGCCATTCCTCTAGCCGGCCTGACCACGCTTCCCAAGCTGGCGACGGCCATCGAGGCGGCCATCAACAACTCGCTGTTCGCCGGCTCGGTCGACAAGGCGCAGGCCGTCGGCGCCGTCGTCACTTTGCCGCAGAACCTGGCGTACTCGAGCCCCGTCCCATCGCCGCTGCTGTCTAAGACTGATTCGTTCGCCGTCGACTACCAGCGGTTCGGACCCGACATCCACGGCAATATGCTTTCGCAGTCGCTGGGACAAAG
>DASZUP010000548.1:0-2349 GCA_035547635.1 Pirellulales bacterium | reverse complement strand
CCTGGCAGGCCGCCGCCGTCGCCTGCTCGTCTCGCAAATCGCCCAGCGCCGTTTCGACGCCGAGCGCATCCAGCTCCGGCACGCGCCTTCGGCAGTAGGCCCGCACGCGGTCGCCGCGGGCCGCAAGTTGTTCGACGATATACAGGCCGAGGAACCCCCCGGCCCCGGTGACGAGGCAGTTCACAGTTTCACCAGAACCAATCGAGCAAGAGTTCCATGACAATCGTCTGTCCGGCCAGCAGCACGAGTGCGGCCCCTGCTTGGGGACTTAGCTCTTGTGAGGTCGACTCGTTGGCACGCTCGACGGTCAAGCGGGCCGCGGCCCCGATCGCCAGAAATGGGACCATGAACAGCCAGATGCGTTCGGTTTCCAGCGTGTAGAGCGGCGCGAGATCCAGGATCAACAGCGTCAAGGCAAAACTCAGCGTGAGCCAGCGTCCGCGACTGGATGTCGATGTTCGCAATTCTCTGTAGACCTGCTTGGCCCACAAAATGGCGGTCGGCAAGCCGGCGCAGAACAGGAACGCGATCAGGTTCGCGGCCATGAAATGAAGGCTCTGGCGAAGCGAGCTATGCCCCCGACCGCCCATGATCTCATCCTGCCCGCCAAATGCGGCGTGCAGCACATCAAACGGATCGTAGCCGGACCAAAGGTATAAGCCCGAGTAGATCAACGCGGCCGTCGCGACGGCTGTAACGAGTCCCATTGCGGCGTTTGCCAGACGCTCCCGATCGCCCAACGCCGTGAGAGCCAGCACAACCACTCCCCACAGTGCCAGGAACGAAGCGGAAAAGGTCATCAATGCGGCCAGGGCCGTTGTGGCGCCTCCCGCCATGCCGAACAGCAAGGGATGACTTCGACGCAAGATCCACAAAAGGTAAATGCTCCAGACCATCGGCACGTTGAAGACGGCGTCCATGCACGTGGCTGAATAGCAGACGATGTTCGGGGCCAACACATACAGGCACGTCGCCAGCCGGGCCGGCGACTCAGCGAGCGCGTCGCGAGCCAGCAGGTAAACGGCCGGCACGGACAGGCTGGCAAATGCAATCGTGACCAGCGACGCCGGCACGACGCCGGAGCCAAAAACCTGCGCGACGAGCCACAAGAAGAGCGGCCCGCCTGGCGGATGATGGCGGCAGTGTAACGGAAGCTCGGGCATCATGCCGGCATAGTCGTTCAGGAACTGACGCGGCGTCGTGATGCGCGGCACGGCGGTGAGGTACTCGCTGGCATGATGGACCTTGTAAGGCTCCCACAGCTTTTGCCAGGGGCGTTTGGCAATTGTCTTCGGCTCCGCCGGCGGCCGTTCGGGCGGATCGATCATCGCCACTCCGCAAGCAATCGCTATCTGCCAGGCCATGAAGACCGCCGCCACGGCGACGGTCGACCCATTCCGCGCCCAGCCGACGCGACGGAACCACCCTAAAAAGCACGCGACCACGCCCAGGCCGAGCAGCAGCACGAGCTTGATATGCGGATGCCAGTAGATGTACAGCGGAACAATCCGGTAGACCTTGTATCCCGGCCGGACGGCGCCCAGCACGAGCCCCGTGTTTAACATCAGCCAACGGAGCACGAAGTGGTAAACCACGAACAGCGCCGCCATGATCAGGCATTCGACGCCCAATCGAACGGCGGCCTGACGTGGTTTGTGCATGAGGGCGTGCGTGGGGCGAGACAGGCAAGTGCTTCCGGCGACGTGCCCCTTTCCGGAGAGAATAGCCCGGACGAATCGCTGGGAAAAGTGCTCTTGGCGGCCTTGGCGTCGGCAGGGCAGGAGCGGCCCCAAATCAAGACGACTTGTTTGCGGTCAGATTCTGGTTGAGAAGCGGCGCGCCGACCTGATTTTGACGACCTGCACCGGCCGTGATAGGCTTAAGGGAATCCTTGAACTCAGGCGAACAACGCGATGGATATCCCCAATCTTCCGCTGCCTCCCGATCTGGAAGAATTTGTATCAGGCGCCGTTGCAAGCGGAAAGTATTCGACGCAGGGGGACTTGCTGCGCGAAGCGTTATTGGTGCTCCGCGATCGCGATCGCCTGCGTGAGTCGAGATTGCAGGAATTGCGAAAAGAAGTGCAGATCGGCCTTGAGCAATCTGAACGTGGCGAATGCGGGCCATGGGATATCGAGGAAATTAAGGCGGAAGTGCGCCAACGCTTGACTTCGATGCAGCGCAATAGTTCATGAGCCCGATAAATCGCTACTCGGTCTGTCCTGCCGCCCACTCCGCCAGCTTTTCGCGAAAGATCTTCGCGTTGTGGCGAATATCGACGGGAAACGATGGATGAAACAAAAACCGATCGATTTCTGCGGACAAGGGATTGCTTTGGCCCAGCGTCCG
>DASZUP010000547.1:0-1599 GCA_035547635.1 Pirellulales bacterium | reverse complement strand
AGTGAATCCTCGTGCAGGCACAAATCCCAAGGACTGCTCAACGCCGTTCGCAACGGATCGCCGAGGCGCCGCCTGGTTACGGCCCGGCTTTCGCGGCGCTGCTGCCCCGTGCCGGCGATGGTCGTGACGCGTTTTGCCTGCAGCTCGATCTTGCGCAGCAGGTGGTTCTCGGTATCGGCCACGTAAAGCATGTCGCCGTGAATCGCCATCCCCTGCGGCTGCTGAAAGCGGGCCTCGGCATAACCGCCGTCTTCGCGGCCGGCCGCGCCCTTGCCGACCACGTCGAGCAGTCGACCGTCCAGATCGCAGATTACAATCCGGTTGTGGTTGCTGTCGGCGATGAACAGCCGCTGACTCGCTTGATCAGCCAGCACCTTGCCGGGAAAGAGCAAAGGCGTCTCCTGCCCCTGCGCACGTTCGCGGTTGAAGACCAGCGGCTTTTCGTTGAGCAGGCCCCGATGCCGATACGACGGCAGGCGGCTTTTGATCTCGCGCTGGAGCGTGGCAAACTCGACCTCGCCGCTCACGCCCCAAACCAGCTTGCCCTCGGGGTCGATCAACCGCAGGCTGGGCCAGGTGTCGATGCCCCAACGGTCCCAGATGGCATAATGGGGGTCGTTAAGGATCGGGTGCTCGATGTTGTAACGCCGCACCGCCTGGCGGATGTTTTCTTCATCCTTTTCGTTATCGAACTTGCCGGAATGCACGCCGATCACGACGAGGTTATCGGGGAACGCATGTTCGAGCTTTTTGAGTTCCGGCAGGATATGCATGCAGTTGATACAGCAATAGGTCCAGAAATCGAGCAGCACGAACTTGCCTCGCAAGTTCGCCGGATCAAGCGGGCCGTCCGTGTTGATCCATTGCGTTCCGCCCGCGAGCGAAGGCGCCGGACGATTGGCTCGAAAGCCAGTCTGCTGCGCAAAAGCCGATTGGCCGCGGACAAGCACGTAGGCGATCACGAGGACGAGGGCCAATCGGCCACCAGGGACGGACCGAGAGCCGATGCGGTTCGCGTCGTACATGGGTTTGAGCCCTCCTGAGGATTCCTGGCGTCGACTACCATGGTAAATCGACGCGTGCGGAGCGGCAACGCAAGAAGCCAAGAGTGGGAAAAGAGGCTCCCTGCGCTTTACTCGAGCCAGCCGGTACGCGTCCCGCCCTGCTCGTTGGCCTGCCAGTATCTTCCCGCGGCGACATCGAGACAGGTTAGCCAGCCATTTCCGCAAGCCCAGGTATCGATGCAGACGGCATGCCCCACACTGCGCGGGATGCCAGACTTTTGCGACGTGTGACCACAGACCATGGTCTTTCCCGAATAGTGCGGCGGCGGATCGCCAAAGGACTCCCAGAACAGCATGTAATCCGGCTGCTCATCCAACAAGCAATCGGCGTAGGCGTTGGCGTGGACGAAGAAATGAGTTTGAGTCTCGTAAAAACGACGCGTATCGCGTTCCAGGAATTGCCAATGCGCAGCCGGAACGTCGACGAGGCTGCCCTGATCGTCAAGAGGCGAATAGGAAGCCAGCGTTTGTCGGCCGCCGCATTCCAACCAGCGGTCGAATGCGTTTCGATCGTCGCGTGCATTCAACATCATGA
>DASZUP010000546.1:0-20072 GCA_035547635.1 Pirellulales bacterium | reverse complement strand
GGGCGCCCCGGCCCCAAGCGGAGACGTGAAGACGTGTTGTTGGAGGTCGCCAGGGCTAGAAACGAGCGTCAGCTACCGTGGGGCAAGTCCAGAGCATGGCATGGCGGCCGACTACCCCCAATCGCAAAGCCTGACAAAGTACTAGTAATTCGGCGTCGGGGGCCGATACAGCCGCAGATCAATCGACCGAAACCATTCGATCGTCGGAATCAGGCCTTCGCGCAGCGGCACTTTGGGCTCCCAGCCGAGTCGCTCCCGGGCGAGCGAGATGTCCGGCTTACGCTGGGTGGGATCGTCGGCCGGCAGCGGCAGGTGGACGAGTTTGGACTTCGAGCCTGTGAGTTCGACAACCAGCAACGCCAGTTCTCGCATGGTGAACTCGCCGGGATTGCCCAGGTTGACGGGTCCGACAAAGTCGTCGGGCCCATTCATCATCCGGATCATGCCTTCCAGCAGGTCGTCGCGATAGCAGAAGCTTCGCGTTTGCGTGCCGTCGCCGTAGATCGTGATGTCTTTGCCCGCCAAAGCCTGCTGGATGAAATTGGAGACGACGCGGCCATCGTACGGGTGCATGCCGGGTCCGTAGGTATTGAAAATCCGGACTACGCGCACATTGACCTTGTTCATGCGGTGGTAATCGAAAAACAACGTTTCGGCGGCGCGTTTGCCTTCGTCGTAACATGCCCGCGGTCCAATCGGATTGACGGAACCGCGATAGCTTTCCGGCTGCGGATGTACTTCCGGGTCGCCGTAAATCTCGCTGGTCGAGGCCTGTAGGACTTTGGCGCGGCAGCGTTTGGCCATGCCCAGCACGTTGATGGCGCCCATCACGGACGTTTTCATCGTTTTGATGGGGTTGAACTGGTAATGTCCCGGCGCCGCCGGACAGGCCAGGTTGTAAATCTCGTCGACTTCCAGCCAGATCGGCTGGGTGATGTCGTGCCGGACCAGCTCAAAATTGGGCCGAGTCAGCAGTTCTGCGACGTTGGTTTTCTGGCTGGTGAAGAAATTGTCGAGGCAGATGACGTCATGCCCTTCTTCGACCAGTCGACGGCACAACTGCGAGCCCAAAAAGCCGGCTCCGCCGGTGACCAGAATTCTTTTGAGGTTTGCCACGTACTCGCGCTTTCTTCCCGTTCTTGTCGTCAGCCCTTGGTCTGTAGGACGATTCCCGCAAAACCGGGCCGGGGTACAGAATTATCGCCCATTCCTTATAATAGCTTAGGCCCGTGCCGCATCGGAAGCGGCGCGGGCGGCAGCCCCAACTTGCTGCGTTCGCGGCGAGAACCAGCGCCCGCCCAATCCTCTAGCGTTTCTGTGCCCCTTGGACGATCTGCTCAAATACCTGACTCCCGCCCAGCGCGCCGCAGTCGAACACGTCGATGGTCCGCTGTTGATCCTGGCTGGGCCCGGCAGCGGCAAGACTCGGGTGGTGACGCACCGCATCGCCCATCTGTTGCGTCATGGAATTCCCGCTCGTCAAATCCTGGCCCTGACCTTTACCAACAAGGCGGCCGACGAGATGAAAAACCGCGTCGAGACGCTTGCGCCCGGGCAATCGGTCTGGGTCAGCACGTTTCACCGCTTTTGCGCCCGGCTGCTGCGCGAGCACGCTCCGCTGGTGGGCCTGCGCGAAAACTACACGATCTACGACACCAGCGACAGCCTGGCCTCGCTGCGCCGCGCGATCGATGAAATGAAAATCGATCCCAGCCACTTCACGCCGCAGCAAATCAGTTCGGCCATCAGTTGGGCCAAAAATAATCTGATTGCCGCAGATCAGTACCAGGCTCGAGCCGGGCATCCGCTGGGGGCGATCGTGGCCAAGGTCTATCCGGCATACCAGCGCCGGCTGCTGAATTCCAGCGCCGTCGATTTCGACGACCTGCTGCTGCACGTGGCCCTCTTGCTGCGGCATAATCCCGAGCTGCGCGAGACGCTCGACGCCCGCTACCGCTACGTGCTGGTCGACGAGTACCAGGATACCAACCTGGCGCAATACGCCATCGTCCGGGCCTTGTCCGTAAATTATCCCAACCTGGCGGTGACGGGCGATCCCGATCAGTCGATCTACGGCTGGCGGGGCGCCAACCTGAGCAACATTCTCGAATTCGAAAAGGATTTTCCCGACGTCAACGTCGTGCGTTTGGAGCAGAACTACCGCAGCACGAAGCGCATCTTGCGCGTGGCCGCGGAGCTGATCGCGCATAACAAGCGTCGCAAAGAAAAAGGGCTGTTCACCGAGAACGCCGAAGGCCGACCGGTGCGATTCGTTTCTTATCCGAGCGGCCGGGACGAGGCCGACCAGATTGCGGCGAAGATCGCTGAGGAAGTCCGCGCCGGCCGCCGCCGGCCGCGCGACTTCGCCGTCTTCTATCGCACCAATGCGCTGTCGCGACAATTCGAGTTCTCGTTTCGCGAGGCGGGCATTCCTTACCAGATGATCAACGGTCTCGAGTTCTACCAGCGCAAAGAGATCAAGGACGTGCTGGGGTACTTGCTGCTGCTCAACAACCCGCGAGACGACATTGCGTTTTTGCGAGTCGTCAACACGCCGCCGCGCGGCATTGGCAAGACGTCGCTCGAACGGCTCGCCGCCCACGCCTCGCGGTACGGTTTGACCTTGTTCGAGGCCGCCCGGGAAAGCGGCCTGATCGAGACGCTGCCCAAAAAAGCGGCCGTTTCCATTGCCAAATTCGTTTCGCTCTTCGATCGTCTCGGCGAGGCGGCGTTGCGGCCCGTCGAGGAGATTCTAGCCCTGGTGTTGAGCGAGTCGGGTTATGCGGAGCATCTGACCGACAGCGAATTGGAAGAAGACCAGGAACGGCTGGCCAACATCCAGGAGTTGCTGACGGCGGCGCGCGAGTTCGACGAGCAGAATCCCGGAGCGGGCCGCCTGGAAGAGTTTCTGGAGCAAGTCTGCCTGGTGAACGATACCGACGCCTGGGAAGACGCCGACGACCGCGTGACGCTGATGACGTTGCACGCCTCGAAGGGGCTGGAGTTTCCGGTCGTGTTTCTGGTTGCCGTCGAAGAGGGGCTGATTCCGCATGAGCGAAGCAAGGAAAAACCCGAGCAGCTTGAAGAAGAGCGGCGTCTGCTGTTCGTCGGCATGACGCGGGCCATGGAGGAACTGCAACTCAGCCTGGGCCGCTACCGCGAATTCCGCGGCCAGCGAAAAATGGCGGTGCCGAGCGCCTTCCTGCTGGAATTGCCGTTTGACGAACTCGACGCTTCCGAAGCCGCCTGGAGCGACGCGGCAAACGGCGGTTATTTAGCTTCCGAACCGGACTCCGCCGACGAATTCGAAGTTCACGAGGAACACGATGAGCCGGTCTGGTCGCCGCCGGAGGAGGAGCATCGCTCTGCGGCGCCTTCGTTCCAGCCTGCTCGGCCGCTTGGCGCCTCGCTGACGACTGCGGCCGAGTTGGCGGCTGACAAGCCGCCGTCCCCGGCCATGCATCCCGATGCCTTTCGCGAAGGCATGCTGGTGCGGCACCCGGAGTACGGACTGGGAAAAATCGTCGCGCTTTCCGGCGTGGGGCCGCGGCGCACGGCGACGGTGAACTTCACGTCGTCTGCCGGTCAAAAGAAATTCGTGCTACAACAGAGCCCGTTGCGGCCGCTGAAAAGCAGTTGACGCGCCACGGCGGTCGCAGCGTCGAATCGCTCGGCGCATTGCGGGGGCGCAGCAGCAGGGAATGGCATCGTTGAACTATCCAAAAATCGCCCAACTCAAGAGCGTGGCGGCGCTGAAAGCCCGGCTGGAGGAGCTCGAGCTGGAATTGCCGCTGGATGAACGGATTCTTACCGCGGCCGAAGGTTCGCCGCTGGCCGCCCCCCTTTCCATCGGCGGCTTCTCGGTCGGTAATCGCTGGTGCATCCATCCGATGGAAGGCTGGGACGCCCAGCGCGACGGTTCGCCCTCGGAACATACCTTGCGGCGCTGGCGGCATTTCGGCGCCAGCGGCGCCAAATTGATCTGGGGCGGCGAGGCGGCGGCCGTCGAAGAAGCAGGGCGAGCGAATCCGCGCCAGACGCTGGCGACTTCGTGGAATCGCGCGGGGCTGGCCGCGCTGCTGGATACGCTCGTGCGGGAGCACCAAGCGAGCTACGGAACTACCGACGACTTGCTCGTCGGGCTGCAGCTCACGCACTCAGGACGCTTCTGCCGCCCGAACTCTCACCGGCTGGAGCCGCGGATTGCCTACCATCACCCGTTGCTGGACGAAAAGTTCGGCATCGACCCTGATGATGCGTCGGTCGTTTGGACCGATGATGAATTGGAACGCTTGATCGATCGATTTGTCGCGGCGGCCGGGCTGGCGCAGGAAGTCGGCTTCCAGTTCGTCGACGTCAAGGCCTGTCACGGCTACTTGCTGCACGAGTTTCTCAGCGCTCGCGTCCGCTCAGGACGCTTCGGCGGCGACTTCGATGGACGCACGCGTCTGCTCCGCACGATCCTTGGCCGCGTCCGCGATCGTTATCCGGATTTGATGGTGGGCGTTCGCTTGAGTGCGTTCGATATCGTGCCGTACGCCACCAGCCGCGAGATCGGACGGCCGATGCCGTACGAGTCGCTCCTGCCCTATCGCTATGGATTCGGCGTCGACGAACGGCAACCGCTGGGGATCGATCTGGCCGAAACGATTCGCTTGCTTGGCGTGCTCAAGGAGTTGGGCGTGGCGGCCGTCAACATTTCCTGCGGCAGTCCTTATTACAACCCGCATATTCAGCGCCCGGCCATCTTTCCGCCCAGCGACGGATACCAGCCGCCGGAAGATCCGCTGGCGGGCGTGGTGCGGCAGATCCAAGCCGCTCGGGCCTGCAAACAAGCCGTGCCCGAAATGCCGATGGTCGGCACGGGCTATTCTTACCTGCAAGATTATCTGCCGCACGCCGCGCAGGCCGTGGTGCGCGCCGGCTGGATCGATTCGGTTGGTCTGGGACGCATGGTGCTCTCGTACCCGGAACTGCCGGCCGACGCGTTGAACTCCGGCCAACTCGCACGCAAGCGCATCTGCCGCACGTTCAGCGACTGCACGACCGCTCCGCGCCACGGCATGGTCTCCGGTTGTTTTCCGCTCGATCCGTATTACAAGGACTTGCCTGAAGCGGAACGACTGCATGACGTCAAAAGGAAGCTCAAAGTCAACGATTGACCGGGGCGCGTCGCCGTTTCGACCTTTATCCACCGCCTTCATCGTTTGCATCCATGGCCAATGCCGAATTGGGAGTCAGCGCGACTGAGCGGCTGCTGCATCTAGTCGATCGATTGGAGGGCAGCGACGGTTTTGGCGAAGTCACGGCCAGTCTGAGGGCCGGCCACAGCGCCACGCTGGACGGCGTGCGAGGCTCGAGCGGCGCCCTGGTTGCGGCTGCGCTAGCGCGGCATGCTCCCGGCCCTTTGGTCGTCGTTCTGCCGCAGCCAGGCGACGTCGATGACTTTTGCGACGATCTGGCCGTGTTCTCGGATCTGGCGCCCGAACGGTTTCCGGCCTGGGAAGCGTCGGCGGCGGAACGCAAGATCGACGATGAGATCTGCGGCGACCGGCTCCGCTTGCTCAAGTTGCTGCAAGCGTTCAATTCGAAAGCGGCGGCGGGCGGCGCCCGCTCCCGCAAGAAGAAGCCGGCCGCCGAACCTTCGTCATTTCTGATCGTCGCCGGCATTCAGGCCTTGATGCAACCGACGCCGAGCGAAGAGCTGCTGGCTCGCCAGACGCGGCATTTGACGGTCGGCCATACCGTCGACGTCGAGGCGTTGACTCGCTGGCTGGTCGAGCAGGGCTTCCACAACGCCAGCGCCGTGGCCATGCCGGGCGAGTTTTCCCTGCGCGGCGGCATTCTGGACCTCTTCGCCCCCGACTGGTTTGATCCGGTGCGGGTTGAGTTCTTCGGCGACGAAGTCGAGTCAATCCGCCGTTTCGAGGTCGCCACGCAGCGCAGCCTGGGCGCGCTCGATGCGCTTGAACTGACTGTGCTTGATCCCCGGCTGATCGAGCGCGGGCATTTGGCCGACTATCTTCCGGCGAACGCGTGGTTCCTGCTCGTCGAGCCGGGCCAGGCCGACGAAGAAGGCCGGAACTTCCAGGCCCGGCAGGACCGGCCCGAAGACGTGCACTCGGTCGCGGAGGTGCGCGAGCGGGTGTATCGTTTTCCGTCCGTCACGGCCAGCGGCATTTCCATCGGCTCGTTGGAAACCACCTGCCGGCTGAAACTGGAATCGGTCGAAAGGTTCAGCGGCGATATCGCCAAGGTCCGGCACGAACTCGACACGGCGGGTGAAGGGCAGGAAGTGTTCGTCGTTTGCCAGACCGACGCCGAAGCCAAGCGCTTGGGGGAAATCTTCGCTGACACGCGATTGGCCGAGCAAGGCAAGCTGCATTTCCCCTTGGGACGTTTGCGCTCCGGGTTCCGGATGGTCGGCGACCGGATCGTGCTGATCAGCGGAAACGAATTGTTCCATCGCACCGATCTCAGCCGGCCTTCGCGGCGCCGCTTTGGAAGGGTGATCGACAGCTTCCTCGAGCTGCGCGAGGGCGATTACGTCGTCCACTTGATGCACGGCATCGGCCGCTACCGCGGATTGAAACTGCTGGACGACCGCGGCCAGACGGAAGAGCACCTGGAGTTGGAATTTCACGGCGGCACGAAAGTATATGTGCCGGCCTCCAAGATCGAGTTGGTCCAGAAGTACGTCGGCGGCAGCAAGAGCCGGCCGACGCTGGCCCGCATCGGCGGCCAGAGCTGGGTGCGGCAGAAGAAAGCGGCGGAAGAAGCCGTCGTCGATCTGGCCAGCGACATGCTCGAGTTGCAAGCGGCGCGGGCCGCGCGCAGCGGCATCCGCTTTCCGGTCGACACCGAGTGGCAGCGCGAGTTCGACGCTTCGTTCCCGTACATGGAAACGCCCGACCAACTCACGGGCATCGCCGCCATCAAGCAGGACATGCACGAACCGCAGCCGATGGATCGCCTGATCTGCGGCGACGTCGGCTACGGCAAGACCGAGCTGGCGATGCGCGCGGTATTCAAAGCCGTCGACGCCGGCTATCAGGCGGCGATTCTCGTGCCGACCACCGTGCTGGCCGAGCAGCACGGGCGCACGTTCCGCAGCCGGATGGCGGAGTTTCCTTTCGAAATCGCCGTGCTCAGCCGGTTTTGCACCGGCAAGCAGGAGAAACAGATCGTGGCCGGCCTGGCCGATGGTTCGGTAGACATCGTGATCGGAACGCATCGGTTGGCGCAGCCCGATTTGCAGTTTCACAATCTCGGACTGCTGGTGATCGACGAGGAACAGCGTTTCGGCGTGGCCGTGAAAGAGCGGTTGAAGGCGTATCGGCACATCATCGACGTGCTGACCATGACCGCCACGCCCATCCCGCGCACGCTGCACATGTCGCTGCTGGGGCTGCGCGACATCACCAATCTGGAAACGCCGCCGGCGGATCGCCTGGCGATCGAAACTCGCGTGACCCGCTTCGACGATGAATTGATCCGGCACGCGGCGCTGCGCGAGTTGAATCGGGGCGGGCAGATGTTCTTCGTGCACAATCGCGTCCACGACATTCAAAAGGTGGCGCTGCGATTGAGCCGCATCGTGCCCGAGGCGAGCATCGCCATTGGACACGGTCAGATGCCCGAGGGCCAGCTCGAACAGGTGATGCTCGACTTCGTGGACCACAAGTTCGACATCCTGCTGGCCACGACGATCATCGAGAGCGGGCTCGACATTCCGAACGCCAATACGATGTTCATCGACGACGCGGATCAATACGGCCTGGCCGACCTGCACCAGCTCCGCGGCCGCGTGGGGCGATACAAGCACCGGGCCTACTGCTATTTGCTGGTCGATCCGAACAAGTCGTTGACTTCCACGGCCGTCAAGCGACTGGGCGCCATCGAGGAATTCAGCGACATGGGCGCCGGCTTTGCCATCGCCATGCGCGATCTGGAAATCCGCGGCGCCGGCAACATCCTGGGGACTGAGCAGAGCGGGCACATCGCCGCCGTCGGCTACGAGCTTTATTGCGATCTGCTGGAGAAGACGGTCCGCAAGCTCAAGCAGTTGCCGCCTAAGGTCACCATCGACGTGAACGTCGATCTGCCGGGCGAAGCCCACCTGCCTCGCCGTTACGTGCCCGACATGCGTTTGAAGGTCGATCTCTACCGCCGTCTGGCGCGCATTTCCACTCTGGAAGAACTGCGAGACTTCTCGGCCGAACTCGCCGATCGCTTCGGTCCCCGGCCAGAACCGGCCGAGCGATTGCTTTCACGAACGGAGCTGGCCATTTTAGCCGCCGGCTGGGGCGTCGGAGCGATTCACCTGGAAGATCAATTCATCGTGTTGCGGTATTCGAACCGCAAATTGATCGAACAGCTTGCCAGGCGGAGCGGCGGGCGATTGCGGATCGTTGACGGCTTAAGCGCCTACCTGCCTCTGGAAAAGGATGTTGTCGAACCCGAGCGGATTTCTGCCGTGGCGAAATCGCTGTTGCAGCCCCCATAAGGCTGTGGCTATACTCCGCGCCGCTCGGGGGCGCCTGTCTTTTCGTCCAATCCTAAGTGAGCCTTTTTTCAGACCCCTGCCGCATGGCAGCCTGGGTGGTCGGCCGCTTTGAGAGAAGCGTCGCTCCGGGCGCGGGTCGCACGAGCAGAGAACCGCCCAATATCGTGGCCCGCCCATTTTATCCAGCTTTGTTTTGTCTGACGGCCGTCTTGCTCGCAGGGTCTGCGACGCGGCCCACGACGCTTGCGCCTTGGTTCCGCGGGCTAGGCGCTCAAGAAGCGCGGGCGCAGCAGATCAATGGAGATCCGCGTGCGACCCCTCGATACGATCAGCGATACGATCGGCGGTTTGCGCCCAGCCCTCGAGAGGCGCTCCGCCCTGAGGACGGGTCTCGCCGTTATCCTGCACAAACCCCCGCGGCGCCGCCGTCGCAACCTTTCCAGCGACAGGCTCTGCCGCCTCGCGGCGCTCAATTGCGAATTCCTTCCCCGGGAACGCCATCTGCCGGCGCTGCTGTCCCGAGCGGCGCGCGCGAGGTTGGCGGGGCGGCCCCGCAAGAGCGCATCCCTTTTGAGAATGCCAAGGTGATTGCGCGGGTCGGCTCGAAAGAACATATTCTGCTGGGCGACGTGATCGGCGACGTGAACAAGGAGTTCGCCCAACTGGCGCCGAAGTATCATCCCAAGGATCATGAAGCGCTCAGGCAGATGCTGATTTACAAATACGTCAAGCAAATGATACCGATGAAGGTGCTGTTCGCGGAAGCCCGCAGCACCATTCCGGACGACAAAATGCCCGAGGTCATGAAGCAGATCGACGGAATCTTCATGAACAGCGTTTTGCCGTTGCTGCTGAAGGAGAACAAGCTTCGTTCGGAGGAGGAGTTCGACGCCAAGTTGAAAGCGGAAGGCAGTTCGCTGAAGCAGCTCAAGCAGACGTTCGGGGAAACGCAAATCGTTCAACAGTTCATCGCGGACCATACCGAGGTTGACAAGGAAGTCAGCCCTGATGAGCTGCTCGGCTATTACCGCGCCCACTACGAAGAATATAAGTATGAGGCGAAAGTCCGTTGGGAGCAGTTGCTCGTCAAGTTCAAACGCAGCACCAAGCAGGAAGCCCTGGCCAAGTTGGCGGACATGGGCAACCAGGTCCGCAACGGGGCCGCATGGGCGGACGTCGCCAAGTCGAGCTCGGAAGGCTATACGGCCGAAAAAGGGGGCGCTCATGACTGGACGACGAAAGGCAGCTTGAAATTCGAGTCGCTCGACCAGGCTCTGTTCACCTTGCCCATCGGAGAGATGAGCCAGATGCTGATCGACAAAGACGACGCGCAAATCGTGCGCGTCGTCGACCGACAGCCGGCGGGCGCCAAGAGCTTTGAGGAAACTCAGGCCGATATCAAGAAACTGATCGTCGACGAGCGAGTCAAAGTCAAAAAGAGCGAGTTCATCAAAAGCGTGCTGGAAGAGCACCGGCCTGCGATCTGGACGATCTTTGACGAACAGGAACTCGCGGCCGACAAAGATCAGCAGAAGCAAAACCAGGGCCCCTCCACCGCGCGGCGCGCCACCGGGCGACAATCGCGCTGACGCCGAGCTCTCTGCGCGGCGGCCTGGCGCCGAAAGCTGCAGCACGGGGCGCGGGCCCTGCATCGCTCGGCGCCGATCACCGCTCAATCGCCGCCGCGCAACTCTACGACGGCGCGGCGGCGGCGGCGTTTCTGGCCGGTGCGGTTGGGTTCTTTCTGAATTGCCGAGCCCGCCGGCTTGGCGACGCCGGCAGTTGGGGCAATAATTATCTGATGACGTCGCCGCCGCCTCAGCGCTTAGCTCGCAACATCGAACTCAAGGCTCGCCTTGATTCTTTTGCTCAGGCGCGACAGGTTGCAGAGCGACTGGCAACCGACGCCTTGGGCGTCGAGTTGCAGATCGACACCTACTTTGCGGGCGCCGAAGGCCGGCTCAAGCTCCGCCAGCGTGAAGGCCGAACTGACCAGCTTGTCTGGTATGCGCGGCCGAATGCGACCGACGCAAAGGCCAGCGACTATCGGCTGGTGGAGGTCGCCGACGCCGCGGCGCTGAAGGAAGCGCTGGCGGCGGCTTACGGAATTTTAATCGTGGTGGAAAAGCGACGCGAGATCTTTTTGCACCACAACGTCCGGATCCATCTGGATCAAGTTGCCGGTCTTGGCGATTTTCTCGAATTCGAGGCCGTGCTGGGGACCGGACATGACGACGCTGACGGCCGCGCCGCCCTGGCTCGGCTGAGTCAAGAATTCGCGATCGAACCGCAGCGGCTGGTCGCCGGTTCTTACAGCGACCTGTTACTTGTGGAGCGGGCGAGCCGCGGCTAAACTGCCGTTTTCACTCCTGCGGCGACGGCGCATTCCGACGCGCCGGCCGATTGTACGCGGTCGTAGAAAGGAACGTCTGGATGAGCGAAGTCGCGAAACTTCGTCTCGGAGAACGAGAAATCGATCTGCCGATCATCACAGGGACCGAGGGCGAAAGGGCGGTCGATATCTCTCAGCTTCGCGCCCAGACCGGTTGCATTACCCTGGACGAAGGATATGTGAACACCGGCTCGACGACCAGCGCCATCACCTTTCTCGACGGCGAACAAGGCGTGCTCCGCTATCGCGGTTATCCGATCGAAACGCTCGCCCAACGCTGCGATTTCCTCGAGATCAGCTATCTGTTGATCTACGGCGAACTCCCGAGCCCGGAAGAACTGGAGAATTTTCGCAGTTCGATGCGGCGGCATACCATGCTGCACGAGGAGATGAAGGCCTTTTACAACGGCTTCCCTCGCGACGCCCATCCGATGGCCATCCTGAGTTCCGTGGTCGGGGCTCTATCCACATTCTATCAAGACTCGCTCGATCCGCATAATCCGGAGCAGGTCGAGATCTCGATTTTCCGGCTGATGGCCAAATTGCCGACGATTGCGGCCTTCAGCTACAAGAAGTCGATCGGTCAGCCGCTGATCTATCCGCGGAACGATCTCTCGTACTGCGAGAACTTTCTGCAGATGATGTTCGCCGTGCCGAGCGAGCCGTACGAGATCGATCCCGACTTCGTCGACGCCTTGAACCTGCTGCTGATCGTTCATGCCGATCACGAGCAGAACTGCAGCACGTCGACCGTGCGGATGGTCGGTTCGAGCAATGCGAACCTGTTCGCCTCCATTTCGGCGGGCATCTGCGCCTTGTGGGGGCCGCTGCACGGCGGCGCCAACCAGGCCTGCGTCGAAATGCTCGAGGCGATTCGCGCCGACGGCGGCGACGTAAAAAAGTACATCAACATGGCCAAGGACAAGAACAGCCATTTCCGGCTGATGGGCTTCGGCCATCGTGTCTACAAGAACTACGATCCGCGCGCCTCGATCATCAAGACCAGTTGCGACCGCCTGGTGAAGAAGCTCAAGATCAAGGATCCGATCTTCGACATCGCCCAGGAACTGGAAGCCGCCGCGCTGAGCGACCCTTACTTCGTCGAACGGAAACTCTACCCGAACGTCGATTTCTACTCGGGCATCATCTATCGGGCGATGGGCATTCCCGTGCAGATGTTCACGGTGCTGTTCGCCATCGGCCGCTTGCCCGGCTGGATCGCTCACTGGGCCGAGATGCACCACTCGCCCACCAAGCGCATCTGCCGCCCGCGGCAGATTTACACCGGCGACACGAAGCGAGAGTTCGTCGAGCGCGACCAGCGTTAATCAAGGTCGTCCGGTACGGACAGGGCAACGCTTTCCTTCCTGGCCTACGAACGGCTCTTAAGGTGAGAGGAATTGGGCCCGGCCTGCTCGTGCCCGTCACGCTCGAGGCCCAGAGTAATGCTGCAACCGCGGTTGGACGCCTGGCTGCGAAAAGGTGTCTTCACGCCGCGCCGAGAGCAAGACCTGGCGCTGCCGGCGCCAGAAGCGATATCCGCCGTGCAACAGTCGTCCGCGCATGCTCGCGGTCCCAATCACTACGCGGCCGACCGG
This sequence comes from Pirellulales bacterium, assembly GCA_035547635.1. Lineage (GTDB taxonomy): Bacteria > Planctomycetota > Planctomycetia > Pirellulales > JAICIG01 > JAICIG01. Next base: position 7,576 of record DASZUP010000546.1, on the reverse strand, counting down.
CTCGACGCGCGTGCTCCATGCGGAAGTTGCGCGGCACAGCGGACCGGCGAAATCGACGAGCGTGCAGGCGGGATCGGCGAAGAATCGCTGGAGCAGTTCGAACCGCAGCAGTTGTCCCGGCGTCAAGTCGGCGAAGCGCTCATCGTAACCGACCTTGTACGAATAGTACGTCCCTTTGCCTGTCAGGCCGTATTCGAAGGCGATCTGCTGACCGTGATGTTCGAGAAAGGAGAGCCTCAGACAACCGGCCGACGCCAGCCGCTGGCCTTGTTCGACGTAGTACTCCAGCATGCCGGGCTGCGATAGCACGGAGCTCCGCTGGCCCCCTTTCCAACTACGGTGCTCGATTTCAAAACCCGCCCGCACAAAAGATCCGACTTCGCCCGGCGAGAAACGATCGTAACTGCTCAGCCGCACGCCGCCCGCAGCGTCGGCCTTGCGCAACGCGACCTTCATCTTGCGGCGATGCCCCTTTGTCCAACGGGCCTGATACTCGTCCCAGTCGTGGTCGATCTCGACTTGCCCGATGACGGCTTGCTGCCGAACGCTCGCAGGCAACCCGGCACGTTCCACGGCGCGAAGCAGCGCTTGCCAGCGCGGCGCGGTGAAGCGGACGGCGTCGAGCCACATCAGCGGTTGTTGCAATTGCGCAAGTTCGACCGCTAACGCGTCGAGCGCAGCACGCTGATCGGCTTCTGCGTCGAGCAGCAGTTCTCCGCTGGTCCACCAAGGAGAGTACGGCCAGCAAGCGGCCGGCAACAGCCCCTTGAGCCGCCGATCGACCAGCGGCAAAGCCGCCGCCCAGCGGCCGGCGTCAGCGACTACGAGCATTTGGAATGCTTGTCGAGGCGCAAACTGATCCAGCCAGGCGGCCAGCGGCTCTGCTCGGGCCGCGGGCAACGCGACTGCGCTGCGACGCCAAAGCTCATTGAGGTCGCCGGCCGCGGAGAGCAACTCGTCTTTTGATTGCAAGCGAATGAGTTGCATGGCAAGTTGGAAGCAGGCTGGACCGGGAACAATGTGTGAAGGAGCGAGCACGATCAGGAGTGAGAGAAGCCCGAGCGCAGCGTGACTTCACCGTAGCCCTCTCCCAGCGGGAAAGGGGATGTTTCGCGGCTCGTCTCTCTAAAGCATGGCACGCGTTTGCATTCGGCGCCTTGGGCTTCGCTGCGATGCCGACCGGCAATCGCTAGGACCGCTACCAACGGCCGATTTCAGATGGAGGCCGGGTATTATTCGGGCGGCCGCGAACGCAAGTTCGCCGCGTGGCATCTGCCTCGGCCGAACGGGCATCACTCGCCCAGCTCTTCGACCACGGCCAGCAATTCCGAAAGGATCATGCTGGTAGCGCCCCAGATGCGATGCCGCTGCCAGAGGAAATGCGGGGCCGAGTACTCGACGCTCCGTTGACGCCGCGTGTGCCTTCCGTGGGTCGCGGGATCGAGCAGGCGGCTCAAGGGAACTTCGAGCAGTTCGGCCACCTCATAAGGACTGGGCGCCCACTCCGGGCGTCGATGCACTGCCGCGACCCAGGGCGTGACGAGGAACTGGCTGACGTAGACGTACAACGGGCTCAATCCGCCGAGCAATTCGATGCCTTCCTCGCCCGCGCCCAATTCTTCTTGCAGCTCGCGCAGCGCCGCTTGGGGGCTTGTTTCGCCCGGCTCCACGGAACCGCCGGGCAGGCTGATCTGACCGCCATGCGGCATGAGCGTCGACGGGCGGACGGTCAACGGCAGGTGCCACTCGTCTTGATGCGGATACAGCAGCACAAGCACTGCGGCCGGCTTTGCGCGGACGGTCGCGGGGCCGAAATGGCGACCGTAACAAAGACTCGGCTCGAAAAGCCGTTGCGCCGCTCGACCTGGCAGCGGTTCTTTCATCAGTCGAGCGGCAAGCCGCTCGGGCAAATCCCATCTCATTCGCCGTATTCTCGATCCCGCAACAGCCGGCGTTTGACTTTTCCGCTTGCCGTCTTGGGCAGCTCGGTCGTGAATTCCACGTGCCGCGGATGCTTATAAGGCGCCGCGTGCTGCTTGACCCAATCCTGCAATTCCAGGGCCAATTCTTCGGAACCTTGATAACCTGATCGCAGCACGATGAAAGCTTTGACCACGCAGCCGCGCACGTTGTCTGGACAGGCCACGACGGCCGCTTCCAGCACGGCGGGATGTTCTACCAGGCAACTCTCCACTTCAAACGGCGAAATCCGGTAGCCGCTGGCTTTGATAACGTCGTCTGCACGGCCTTTGAACCAGAACAGGCCACCCTCGTCTTTGACCAGCACGTCGCCCGAATAGTACCAGTCGTTGCAAAAGATTTCAGCAGTCTGCTGAGGCTTGTTCCAGTACTCCTTCATCATGCCGGGGTGCGTCCGGCGGCGGACGCAAAGCACGCCCTCCTGGCCGACGGGAACTTCTTTCATGGCTTCATTCATCAGCCGGATCTCGCACCCTGGCCCCGGGCGGCCGCAACTGCCCTGTACGCGCGGCAGGCCGGTCATGTTGAAGCAATACACCATGCACTCGGTCATGCCGATCCCGTCGAGCGGTTCGAAGCCGAGAAAGCGTTTGACGGCGGCGATCGTGTCGGGCGGCAGCGGCTCGCCGGCGCTGACGCCGTGCCGCAGGCTCTCCAGCCGGACCTGGGCGATGTCGGGATGTGCGATCAGCATGCGATAGATCGTCGGCGTGCCGACGAAGTTCGTGATGGCGTGTTTTTCGATCAGCCGCAGCCAGGCTTCGGGGTGAAAGCGGTCGTCGAGCGAATGATAAAGCACAATCCGAATGCCCGCCCGCATGGCGTACAAAAACGTGCAGGCTACCGGCAGCAGCCAGCCGAGTTCGGCGGGACAGGCGCAAACGTCATCGTCCTGGTAGTCGTGCCAGTACTGAATCAACGGATCGTAAGAGATCGGATAGCGTTGGTAGTGGACCACGCCCTTCGGGTCGCCTGTGGTGCCCGAGGTGTAGGCGATGAAGGCAATGTCGTCCGAAGCCGTGTCGGCGGCCGCGAAATCGGGCGAGCCGCTTTCGACGAGGCGCCAGAAATCGAGCTGCGACTGCCCTGCCGGCTCGCCGCCATACGGCACGACGATCAGGTGGCGCAATTCAGGAGCTTGCTTCGCGGCGGCTTCGACTTCCTCAGCCAACGCGGGCGTGGTCACCACGGCAACGGCGCCGGAATCTCGCAGACGATATTCGATTTCCGCCGCGCGGAATTGCGTGCTTGAAGGAATAAACACCCCGCCCAACTTGGAAACGGCCAGGGCCGCAAGGTAAAACTCGGGCAGATTAGGCATCCGCAGCAGCACGCGATCGCCTCGCTGCACGCCCAATCCAACCAGCGCGCTGGCAAACCGGCTGCTGGCCTCATCCAGTTCCGCGTAGGTAAACTGGCGACATTCTCCGTCCGAATTCTCCCAGGTCAGGCAAACCCGTTCGCCGCGGCCGGCTTGTACGTTTCCGGCGGTCAGAGCGGCGCCCAGATTGTATTTTGCCGGAATGCCGGCCCACGGATCGACGGACTTCCACAGCGTTTCGTAATCCATGGCCGGAATCACTCCTTAACTCATACACCGCATAGGAATTATTCTGGTACAGCCGCGGCATATCAAGCGGCGGATCGGCCTCGGTCAGCAGAAAGTCGGCGCCGTATTTGGCGCCTAAGTCGCGCAGCCGTGCGGGACTGCGCAGCGAGAGCGACTTGACCCATCGTCCTTGAAACTCGGGATTTTCCATACCGTAGATCTCCTCGAGACGCTCGCGCCATGCGACGATCGCCTCGGCGTCCTGAGGAAGATCCTTCCACGACACAACCTGCCCCCGGCCCGCGTACCAGGTGAACGTCTGCGCGCTGCGCGGCGTGAGGAACAGGGCGTCGGCAGGCGTGTGAGCCGCAATCCATTGGCAAGCCGCCTTCCAATCGTCGTGATCCACGACTTTGCCCGGCTTGTCGGTGCGCGGCGGCCCCTGAAAGCCCTTGCTGACGGCGTATTCGTCGTAGCGGTATCCGGCCAGCGCCAGACACGCCGCCAGGCAGGCGGCCATTGCGGCCAGTTGAAATCGCCTGGCTGATGCAATGGCAGCCGCCGCGGCGAGCGCAATGCCGACCGGCAACATCGCATCGGCCAGGCGGAACCAATACAGCCGCAATAGCGCTGCAGTCGTTGCGGGATGGCTGCCCGCGAACTGCGAGATCAGCATGCCGGCCAGCTCGATGAGCAAGGCGCCGATGACGACGCCTCGAAGGCGCCGCTCGCGCGGTTCGCCTGCCGGCAGGGCGCCCAAGGCGAACCACGCAAGGACCATCCAGATTTGAGCGACAATCGGCCCGGCGCGAAATGACTGAGGCAGCAAGTGATGCGGCAATCTTTCAAACACATAGATCTCATGCGCCTGCCGGAGCGTTTGCGGATCGGCGCCGTGGTCCAGCGTCAGCCCGGGCAGCAAGCCTGGCAATGACAGCAACAAGCCGCCAAGCAAAGCAGGCCAAAGTCGCTTGAGCGGCAAACGCTCTCGTCCGGCAAGCAACCAGCCGCAGCCGGCCGCTACGACCGACCAGCCGCCGACGAGCACATGGAATGCGGATGCGGCGCCGAGCAGCAAGCAGGCGGCGCGCCAACGATCGCGAGCGATTTCGGCCAAGGCCAGAAATACCAGGACGTAGGCCAGGCCTTTGGCCTCGAAGCCGCCGACGACCCATTCGCCGGCCAATTGATAACCCGCACTGAGCGTGAGAAACAGAAAGCCGGACAACACGGCCAGACCCGGCCGTGGCGCCACCGTCCAGCTCAACCGGCGCCAGGCCCAGGCCAGCAGCGCCCAGGTTGCCAGGCGCCCGCACCAGGCCAGCGGTTCGAGCTCCAAATACCGCGTCAGCCAGCCCAACGTCAGGTAAAACACCCGGTGTGTGTCGGAAGAGTTGAAGAAGAAGTCGCGAGCCGCCCAGTCGGGATTCCAAAAATGTTTCGCTTTGCCCAGGTAATGCGGTTCGTTGGGGTCGGGCGGCGGCCAGGCGGCCTGGGCCGTGAAGATCAGCGTGAGCAGTGCGATTTCCACAGCGGCGATCCAGCCACGAGAGCGAAGCACTTGATCGGGCTGAGGCGGCGAGGAATTCAAGCGAGAGGCTTTCGAGCAGGCGGCGGATTTGCAAGGCGGGCGACGCGAATAGCCTAGCTGGAGAAGATTCTGCTGTCTAACGCAACTCGCGCACGCCCCGGCGGCGTCTTTTCAGATCCACGACGAAGCCCTATATTTCGGCAGTCGCCCGTTTTTTCGTATTTTTTTGCAAGGAAGGTCGCCGTGGCTGAATTGACTCCCGGTCGTGCATTGCGACAAGCCGTCGCCGATACGACGATCGCCATTCCCGGGGCTTTCAACGCCCTGACGGCCCGGTTGATCGAGGAGACGGGGTTCGAGGCATTGTATCTCTCCGGCGCCGCCTTTTCCGCGGGCGATCTGGCGCTGCCTGATATCGGTCTGTTCACTTTGACCGAGCTGGTCGAGCAAACCCGAAAATTCGCCCGTAGCGTGAACATTCCCCTGGTCGTCGATGCGGACACGGGTTTTGGCGAGGCCGTCAACGTGGAGCGGACGGTGATCGAACTGGAGGCCGCCGGCGCCGCGGCGATCCAACTGGAAGACCAGCAGTTGCCCAAGCGTTGCGGGCACTTGTCCGGCAAAACGCTGGTGGAGCCGGAGGCAATGTGCGCCAAGCTGCGAGCAGCGGCTGCGGCCAAAGCCGATCCGGACCTGGTGATTATCGCCCGCACCGATGCTCGCGGAGTAGAAAACTTCGACGCGGCGGTCGAGCGAGCCAGGCGGTATCTCGATGCCGGGGCCGACTGGATTTTTCCCGAGGCGCTGGCCGACGCTGAAGAGTTCGAGCGGTTTTCCTACGCCGTCGATGCTCCGCTGCTGGCCAATATGACGGAGTTTGGCAAAAGCCCGCTGCTGTCGCTCGACGAGCTGGCCGGCATGGGCTACGCGGGCGTGTTGTTTCCCGTCACGCTGCTGCGCGTGGCGATGAAAGGGGTGGAAGCGGCATTGGCGACGATTTTTGCGGACGGGACGCAGCGCGAGCTGCTCGACGTCATGCAGACGCGGCAGGAGCTGTACGACCTGCTCGGTTACGAGGGCTATGAAGCGCGCGATCGAACATTCTTTCAGGCAGACGGAGATGCACCATGACGGATGAGATCTATAGCCCGGGGCTGGAGGGCGTCATAGCCGGCGAGACGGCGGTCAGCACGCTGGCCGGCGGTTTGCAGTATCGTGGTTACGCGGTGGAGGAACTGGCTCAGCACGCCACGTTCGAAGAAACGGCCTACTTGCTGCTGCATGGCGAACTGCCAACCGGCGATGCGCTGAAGGCGTTTCATGATCGGCTGGCTGCAGCCGGCGCCGTGCCGGCGGAGATTCTCGCCGCGTTGAGGTCAATTCCGCGCCAGGCGCCGCTGATGGACGTGATGCGCAGCGGCGCCAGCCTGCTGGCGCACTGGGATCCGGAAACGGGCGACAACAGCCACGAGGCGAATGTCCGCAAGGCAGAACGGCTGCTGGCGCAATTGCCGGTGATCATGGCCGCGCGGCAGCGTCTGGTCGAAGACAAGGAGCCCGCGCCGAGCGACCCTCGCCGCTCGCTGGCCGCCAACATCCTCTGGATGCTCACGCGGCAAGAGCCGAGCGAGCGGGCCGTCAAAGCAATGGACGTCTCGCTGATTCTGTATGCGGAACACGAATTCAACGCGTCAACCTTTACCGCGCGCGTGGTGTGTTCGACGTTGAGCGACTTGCACTCCAGCATCACCGCCGCCATTGGCGCCTTGAAGGGGCCGCTGCACGGCGGCGCCAACGAACGCGTGATGGAAGTCCTGCAAGAGGTGGGTTCAGCCGACAAGGCCGAGGCCTGGATTCGCGAAGCCTTGGCCAACAAACGCCGCATCATGGGCTTCGGCCACCGCGTCTACAAGACGGGCGATCCGCGCGCCGTGTATCTCAAAACGCTGTGCGGCGAGTTGGCCCAAGAGACCGGTCACGAGGATATGGAGCAGATGGCGGAGGTGATCGAGAGCATCGTGACCAAGGAGAAAAAGCTTCCGCCGAATCTCGACTGGCCCAGCGCGCGGCTCTATCACTATCTCGGACTGCCCGTCGATCTATACACGCCGCTGTTCGTTGTCAGTCGGGTGGTCGGCTGGAGTGCTCACGTCATCGAGCAGCTCGACAATAACCGACTGATCCGCCCTCGTTCGCGCTACACGGGTCCGGAATTGCGAAAGTGGGCGCCAATTGGCGAGCGTTAACGCGGATTCTCGATCTGCGGCGGCATATCCAGCGGCGGTGGAGCGATCCCTTCCGCTGCACGGCCGTCCCTCGCTTGCAGCAACGCGTCAGGCGGCAGACCGGCCGACAAGGTGACTTGCGCCGCCGCCTGCGCCGCCTCGTTGAGCATGTCCAGATTCGCTTGCTGCAGGCGGATCAGGCTGGTGCGGGCGTTGAAGATGCGGAACGCGTCGACTTCCCCGGCCATGAACTGCTCTTCCAGCTTCTTGAGTTCGACGGGGATGTTGAAG
>DASZUP010000545.1:0-5611 GCA_035547635.1 Pirellulales bacterium | reverse complement strand
TTGTTTCCGCTGCGGGCGATCGACGGCGATTGAATCAAAAAAGTGAAACGCCCTGATGAAGGACCAGGAGCCTCATCCGCCTGATCTTGCGCGGCGATTGTGGAACGTGGCCGCGGCCGCGGCGGATTTCGCCCGAGACGGCTTTGCTTTGGCGGACGAGGCGACTTACCAGGCGAGGCTGGCCGTTTGCAATCGTTGCGAGTTGCGGCAAGAGGCGATCTGCACGGAGTGCGGTTGTTACATCAAGGCCAAGGCCGCCGCACGCGCCTGGTCGTGCCCCGTCGGCCGTTGGGACGTTCCCGATCTCAGCGTGCTGCCGCGGCAATTGCAATTCACGCTGCTGGCCGAGGACTTGCCCGAAGAATTCGCTGTGCTGGCCGGCTCTTACGCGCTTGAGCGACAGACGGAATGCGATGTGGCGGAGCTCGGCCATTTTCAGGCCATCTGGCAAGCGACGGTTCCGGCCACGGCACACGACCTTGTGCTGGCGCGAGTTGAAGCTTGTGAACACGGCGTAAGCTTGCGGTTCCTCAGCAACGCCGGTCAGGCGTCGCCGCTTGGCTGGCAGCGGGTCGCTGCGACGATTCCGTTCCTGCTCACCGGCCCCATGCCGCTCGAGCCGGTTGATCCTGCCTGTAGCGTTGCTACGCTCTGGCCGGCGTGAGGGGCGCTACGGCCGAAGGTAATCGTTGAAGCGTGCAGGCAGACGCTGTTGGGCGCCGCCCGGAAGTCTCACGACTTCCGCTACATTCTCCCGGCGGCACTTTTAATGCGTATATAGTGCTGCGGTCACCTGCCCTGCCGCGGGAGCGGGCGGCGTGCTGCGGTATTCGTTGGAGTCGATGATCTCCAGCTCGATCTGTCGCTGCGAGGCGCCGGCCAGGAACTCGTTGACGTAGTGCGTCAGCTCGGCGCCGCTCGGCGCGCGGTTGAGGTATTGCTGCAGGAAGGCGATGGTCAGGTTGCGGAAGTTCTCGCTGCTGCGCACGAAGCCGAGCACCACTTGCTGCCGGCTCATGGCGTGCGAGTCGAGATTGCCGGCCCAGAACTGCAGGCCCTGGTTGTCAGGTTCGCGGCCCAGCAACCGCTCGTAGAGCGTCGTCACCCAGGCCGCGTTGGGAGAGAGATTCGGATGGGATGCACCGGCCGAGGCGAAGAACTCCGGCGAGCTGATCATGCCGGAGATCACGTTGTCCGGGCCGCCGTCGCGTTTCCAGACCTGGTCTCGCCAGTAGGCCAGCCCTGACGGCTCGGCCTGCCGCAGAAGGTACTGCTGATAATACTGGGTGATGATCGGATCGAGCCGTTCGTTGCTCTCAAAGATGCCTTGCGCCACCACGCTGTAGGGCTGGCCGGCGGCGATCAGCCCGGCCCAATACTGCAAGCCGCCATCCTCGGCCGAGCGCCCAAGCACCTGGTGATACAGCTTGTCGACCAGGCTGGCGGTGTAGGAAAGCAGCGTGACCGTCACCGTATTGCCGGCCGTCGCACCTTCGCTGACCTGATAACTGAAGCGATCGATGCCGTGGAAGCTGGCATTGGGCGCGTAACTGAACGAACCGTCGGCGTGCAACGTCAGCGCGCCGTGAACGGGCGGACTGACCAGCGACACGGTTAGAGCCTGCTGCTGGCCGTCGTTGGACAGATCATTGGCCAGCACGCCCGTCGCGCCGGCGCCGTTGCTGCTCGCGCTGCTGGAAAGTACGAACGTATCAGGCCTGGCGGTCGGCGCGGGCGCCACGACCAGCAGCGTGAAGTTCTGCGTGATATCCGGTCCCTGGCCGTTATGAGCGGTAATCGTGATCTGGTACGAGCCGGCCGAGCCAATGGCCGGCGTGCCGGCCAGCACTCCTGTCGCGCCGTCGAGCGTCACTCCCGTCGGCAGCGCGCCCGTCTCATTGAAGGTCGGCGGCGGATAGCCGTCGGAAGCGATCGTGAACGTGCCGGGCACGCCAATTGTGAACGTCGTCTGGTTGCCGCTGGTAATCGTCGCGGCGGCTGCGGCAGGTTCGATGCCCGCGAAGTTGATCGGCTTGTCGCCGGCAAACTGCCACTTGCCCGAAGCGCCGGTCGTGCGATCGATGGTCTGCGTCAGCGTTCCGCCCTGCGGCACGATCAGCGTGTCGCCCGGCAGCGCCGGCGGATTGGGCAGCCCGCCGTTGATGTTGAACGCGGTCGTTAAACTGGGAGTGACGCGGAACGTATCTCCGGCGGTCGGGCTATCGCCTCCGGTCACCATCACGCTGGTCACATGCGGATCGAAGGAGATCGGCGGCGCCGCATCGCGGACGATTGCCGTATCACTGATCTGATAGCTGTGCGCGCTGGCGCTGCCGGCGTCGGTGACGGCGAGCGTTGCGCCCGCGGCGCCGTAATAGGTCAATCCGTTCGGCAGGCTGGCGCCGGCGCCGTAGTCGATGGTGAGCGCCGAGGCGCCGCTGACGCTAACGCCGACTCCGCTGAGCGTGCCTTGGATCAACACGGCGGCGTCATTGTCGGTATCTCCTTCGCCGGCCGAGAGCGACACGTTGGCCAGGTCGGCTTTAACGACGGCGCCCGGTCGCAGCTCGATGCCATCGGCCGAGTGGAAGTAGATCGAAGGGTCGGGCAGTTGACCGAGCGGCGGCTGCAGACCCAGCACTTCGACCGTGGCGTTTTGCGCCACGATGATCTTGTCATCGGCGCCGCTGGAGCCATGCTCCGCGGCGGATTCCATCGTCGTGGCAGTCAGCATGTTGCCGCTCATGAGGTTGGCGGCGAACGTCAGCGAACCGCCGACGACATTGATCTTGGTCAACAGGGCGCTCGTCGACGTGTTAATCCCGTCCACAATGGCAATAGTCAGCGGACCTTGGTTGGAGATCCAGGTGAGCGATCCTTGATCTGCAAAGGCGAGGTTCGACACGGCCAGTTCGATCGGCGTCGCGTTTCCATTGGCGATGCCGCCGCCGGCGCGAATCGCCAGGTTGGGCGCCGTGATCTTGCCGCCATTGAGCGTGAAAATTGAATTGGCGTTCTCCAGATCGAGCGTCGTCCACGTTCCGGGCGCGTCGAGAGGGGCGGAAATCGGCGAGTTGATGGCGATGCCATTGGTTCGAGTCGAGTTGCCGATCTGTAACACGCTGGCCGAGATCTGGTTCAAATCGGACTGCGTCAGGCTGAGCGAATTGGGCGCCGGCGTTCCGAGAACCACGGGCCATTGCGGCGTGTCGGAAGCCAGCGTGGTCCGCCCTGGCCCGGAGTTGACGGCGGCCTGCAGAGAGAGGGCATCGGCAATCAGCGTAATATCCCCGCCGCCCGAGACGATCGGCTGTGTGACTGTCAAGGTGGCGCCCGCCGCAGACTGCGACAATACCGTCTGGCCGCCGTTGACGGAAATGCCCGAGACGCCGTCGACGACACCGACGTTCAGATTGACCGTATTCCAAACCAGGAAGATGGCGCCGGGGTTTGTGACGACGCCGGCGAGGTTGAAGATCTCATTCCGAACAGAGCCGCCGACGATATCGACGTCGCCGGCGGCCTGCACTGCCAGGTTGGTCACCCGCAACTTGGCGCCGTCGGCCTCGGTGACGGCGCCGCCGGTAGCGAGCGAGAGCGTGTTCCAACTCAGCGGCTGCACAATATCGGCGGAAATCGTAATGTCGCCGGAGTTGTTCGTGTCGCCTATCCGCACCGCGGCGGCGGAGATTTGGCTCAAGTCAGCCTGCGAGATGCCCAACTTGCCCGCGCTGGAGCTCGCCCCCAGGTCGATCGGTTCGGCGTCGGTCGCTGGTTTGAGCGTTACGACGCCATTCTCGGCGTGGATGCCTGCCGTAAGAATTAGATGGTCAGCGCTGATGGAAACCGGGCCGCTATTCGTAGAAATGCCGCCGTTCACCGCGGCCGACTGCAAGTAGACTCCGCCTCCGGGTCCCGTGGCGAGCACGACGGGGCCGAACGTCGAAGCATTGAACGACGCCCCCGGCTTCGTGCTGGCGTTTACGAAAATGCTTCCGCCTGCAGTCGCGGTAATGCCGGACAAAGCGAAGTACGCCTGGATGGAAGTCCCTTCATCGAGCGAGATGTCGCCGCCCGCGTGCAGCACTACGGAGCCGCCGCCTTGCACTCCGCCGGATTGGCCGGCCGTGCCGAGCACCAGGTCGCCGTCGGCCATCAGCGTCGCGACATTGAGCGAGCGGCTCACGATGGCGACCGCTTTTTGATTGCCGCCCGTAACGATATTCGCGCCCGGGCCCACCGCGTGGATCGTAATATTGCCCGCGCCCAAGGGCTCCTCGGCAACCACGGCTTCGCCGCTGTTCGTAATGTTGATCGTGCCGTGATTCGTCAGCACGATGTCGCCGGTACCGGCGTGCACCGTTACGCCTTGGAACAGGTCATTGGCAAAGCCGATGGTCAATGGGCTTGGGGCGTTGGCATTGTTGTCGATGTAGATGCCGCCGGACAAAACTGTCTGGGCGACCAGATGGGAAACCTGCGTCAAGAGCGGCGCCCCGTCGGCGCCGATGCCGGTCGCGGCAGCCAGCGACAGATCGCCGGCGAGCAGATGCGCCTGCGAGGCGTCGCCCAGGATAGCGCCCGCGGTCGAATTGAGGCCAATCAACTGAGCCGTGACCGTCCCGTTCACGCGGATGTCGCCGGGCGCGGTCAGGCCGACGGCGGCGCCGCTGATGACGCCGCTTTGGGTCAATGCGGCGTCTTGATCGGCGTCGCCGAAGCCGGCGAACAGGGCCACAATGCCTCCCTGCACAAGGGCGCCCGTGCTGATGGTCAGGTTATCCGCGGCGTTCAACGAGAGCGGTCCGCCGGCATTGATCTGCACGCCGGCATTGATCGTCAGATCGTCTTCTACTGCCTGGCCGTTTTCGTCGGTGGTCTCGCTGGTGCTGGCCGACATGCCGCCGGTAACGTTCACATTTGCTTGGAAGGCCAACCGCCCGCTGACCGCGAGCGTGGTGAAACCGGCGCTGCTGGAAGCATTCAAGCCGTCGACCGCGGCAATGGCCGCGGGGCCGTGGAGTTTGATTTTCACATCGCCGCCGATGGCAAATGCGAGTTGCAAAGCGGCCGCTTCCAGCGGATCGGCGCCGCCGATCGCGGTCGCGGACCGCACAGCGAGATGCGGGGCGCTGATCACGGCGCCTGGCGAAGCCACGATCTTGCCGGCGCCATTCGACAGTTCGAGCGTATCCCAAGCGCCGGGGCCGGCCGTTGGCGAAGAAAATGGCGCCACGACGATAACGTCTCCCAGACCCGAGCTGACGCCAATCTGCAGCACGCCGGCGGTGATCTGGTTGAAATCAGATTGCAGCAGACTGAACGCGTTCGACACGAAATCGCCGAGCGCAATAGTGTCCGTGGCGTTGTCCGTAGCCAGGTCGACGCGGCCTCCGCCGGCGTTCACCGCGGCGCCAAGGTGCATGCGATTGCCGAACAGATTGATGTCGCGCGCGCCCGAGAAGATCGGTTGATTCACCGACAGCGTCGAACCGACGGCCGTGATTTTCACCTGTCCGCCGCTGGTCGAAGCGGTCGCCGTGTTGACGCCTGTGTCGTCGCCGACTGCGCCGATCGACAGATCGCCATGATTGACGAACGTGAACGGCTG
>DASZUP010000544.1:0-8559 GCA_035547635.1 Pirellulales bacterium | reverse complement strand
CTTTTGCCAGCAGTTCCGCGATGAGTTCGGGCCGTTTGCCCGCCAGTTCTGCACAGCGACGCGCAATCCAGTTGCGAACTTGCGGCCAGCGCGCGTCAACCGCCAACGGCACAAGTTGCTCGGGCTGTTGATCTGCCAAGGCGATCAATCCATACCAGACCAAGGGAGGCAGGTTGTGATCGCCCGCGTCTTCCGCACGAGACAGCAACGCCGCAGCCAGCGGCGGCCGATCAGCCGGCGGCAACCGCTGCAACGTCGAAGCTAGCGCCAAACGCACCAGCGGCGAGGCGTCGTTGCGGGCCAGGCCGGCAAGCGCGGCGAGCAATTCCTTATCGACCGTGCCAGGCGTCGCTCGGGCTTCGCCGGTCGCTGTATCGAGCGGCAAATTGTCCGTCAGCAGTCGCACGCCCCAGGTGCGTACGTGTTCGTCGGAATCTTCAAGCAATGTCGCCAGTTGAGGCTTGGAAGTCGCCCCGAGGGCGTGCAACGTCCACACGGCCCGCAGCCGCTGGACGGGGTCGGCCGCCGAGCCGAGTTGTTCCGTTAACGCCGCCGTCTCTGCTTGTACGTCATCGCCCCGGGCCGCGCGGTCGGTCAATTCGCGACGGGCCGCTCGCGCAAGCCATTCATTGTTTTCCGAGTGCAAGGCGACCAGCGCGGCGCCGTCCATGCGCGTCAGGTCGGGCGGCGTTTGCGGCGCGGGCCGCCCGTAGGTGACTTTGTAGATCCGGCCTGAGTTGCGATGCACGCCCGTGCTTTCGTGGCACTCGCCCGTGTCGCTCCAGTCGATCAGGTACACGCCGCCGTCGGGACCATAGGTCACTTCGACGCCGCGGAACCACGGGTCGCCGGCGTGCAGCATGTCGGGATCGTGGCGGCCGACGTAGCCGCTCCCTTCGCGCTCCAGCCGCTCGACGTTCATCCGCCGGCCGTGCTGGTTGAGCGTGAACAAGCGCCCGCGGTAATCTTCAGGCCACTGCTGGCCCAGATAGATCGTCATGCCGACGTGAGCGTGGCCGCCGCCGCGCCGATCATGCTCGCCGGTCGACTTGCGAGAGTCGGACCAGCTCTTGCCGGTATCCCAGTGCCAGTGGTCAGCGTGCATTTCGACCGGCTCGTAAACCAGCGGATTGGCATTGATAGTATGCGGGCGGCGCAGGTGCGCTCCCGGGATCAGGTGCCAGAGATGACCGTTGACCGTGTTGATGAAGAACCCTTCGCCATGCCGGTCCCAATCGTGGCCCCAGGGGTTCGTGGTGCCGTGGCAGAGCGCCTCGAACTGTTTGTGCACCGGGTGATAGCGCCACACGCCGCCGCGCAGCGGCACTTGAAACGCCTCAGGCGCATCGGCCCGGCGAATCGTGCCGGGCGCCGAGGCGCCGCACCGCCCATAGAGCCAGCCGTCCGGCCCCCACCGCAAACCGTTGGCGAAGTTATGAAAGCTTTCCGCCGGAATCTTGAACCCTTCCAGCACCGGCTCCGCCGGGCCGTCCGGACGATCGTCGCCGTCGCGATCCGGCACGAACAACAACTGCGGCGGGCACATCAGCCACACGCCGCCGCGGCCGACCTCGATGCTCGTCAACCGCTGCGCATTGTCGAGAAACACCTGCCGCTCATCGAAATGACCGTCGCCATCGCGATCCGTAAAGATCAGCACGCGATCGCGCAAGCCCAGCTCGAACTTCGTCGGCCGCTCGGCATAGGTGAAGTCTTCCGCAACCCACAACCGCCCGCGCGTGTCCCACGTGACGGCGATGGGATTGGCCACGTCGGGTTCGGCCGCAAACACGTCGACATGAAACCCTGCAGGCGTGCGAAACTTAGCCGCGGCTTCGGTCGGCGGCAACCGTGTGGCCGAGTCTTCCTTTTCCGTATCGTACGGCTGCGGAAAGCCGTCTGCCGCAACGGCAGAAGACAGCGTTTGTACGGCCAACGCCGCCGTCAAGCAGCAACCGACTCCGAATCGCAGAACAAGCTTCATCGACCTCGCCTCGTTGAGTGCACGTTCTTCGCCGCCCCCCGCGTAGAACTGGAACCTCCTATATTAACCTAAGATTGCGCGAGATTCACGCGGCGCCGCCGGCGGATAGTGGGCGTACGATTGAGTTGGGGACTTGGCGGCCAGCGGTTTGGTTTCTTGGCATTGGGAGATTTCGGCCGTGTCACAACGACTATGGCCCAAAAAACCAAGCCAAAACCACTGCGGCAATCGCTATCGCTGCGCCGGTGTAAGCGCGATTGAACCACAAGGCCCAGGCTGCCGCGCTCAGGCACACGGCGCCAGCGGTGAACATGATGAGCCCATCACGTTCCTGCAGCGTGACGGTTAGATCCGCGCGTCCTATGATTTTTGTTGAGATAAAGCAAATTCCGAACAAGGAAAATGCAGCGCCCGCCAGAGATGCAAGCATCCCGCTGAGCACAAAGATCCTGAGAGCACTGACAGGCCTTTTGGGGGCTGGTTCAGAAACTGCACCGGGCGCCTTATACGGGTTCTCGTCCATGTCCGCGATTCTAACCCATTGCGCCCAGGAACGCCGCCACCAGAAGCGTCAACCAGAGCAGGGGTCGGGTTGAGAACCGGGGGCGGGGCGTGGCATCTATGCGATCAGTCGATTGGCATGCACAAGGCGAGCAATATGAGTGGCAGGGGCAACATTGCACCGATCGCTGCGCCTTTGCGGGCGCATGAGAAGGGTGCGCCGATGGCAGCCCCCAGGCACGATGCCGACAACTCTGTGAGCATACAGCTCAGGAGTAAATTCGGTTCGGAACTTGCCGCCTGCCCCGAGAGAATGGCAAAGGCCACGAGTAGCATGGCGCCAAACAACGTCCTCAAGCTGAACTTAAATCTTCGTCCCATCATCGTACGGCGCGGGTGTTGTCGCGCCGCCTCGAAGCGCTGTGTCACCGTAGGCCGCCGATGATCGCTTCTACGAGGCTCCCCAGAATCATCATTGCCGCAATGATCAGCGAGATGGCAGTGCACCCGACGTTTGGAAGAGGCGGCTTCTCGATAATGCGGCTGTCTCGGCTCATGACTTGCAATTCTAACGCGTCGTGCGCGAAAGTGCCTCGCGGAGCGGGCAGTCCGCTAATCTTTTGTTGCGGGCCATGGCCGCTGCCGGGACTTTGGAGGCGACCACAATCCCTTGCGATCCACTCTTCCTGTCGGCCACGACATCTCAATTTCGCATCCTTGCGCACTGTATACGGTGATGCGTTTTGTGGGTCTCCCCCATTTCGGCGCACAGTTTCGAGCCAGCGGAGGCACGGCGACGAGGCCGATTGCCACCACAAGCGTCAGCCAGAGCAGGGTTCGGATAGAGAATTGAATGCTGCGCACGAGTCGCTACTTCGGTCGGTCCACCAGGCTATCGAGGCGGACTGCCAACCGATTCGTCAGCGAGTCGGGCAATACCGCATTCTTCAACTCAAGCCGGACCGCACGGGAGCACTCATTTTAATCCGCGGCCGAGCTCGCGTTTGCTAAAACGGCCGGCGCGCTATTGCTTATTCCGTTCCGGACGCCGCACTCGAATATCGGCGGCGTTGGCGGCGAAATCGCGCTGGCCTTGCACGAACACGCGCACGTGGCAATCGCCCCAGGCGTCTAGCGGCGTTTCCAACTCGGCTGCGAACCGGCCGTTCTCTACCGGCACGACCTGCCAGCAGAGCCGCGCATCGTTGGCCCGCGCGTAGGTTTCTTGATAGGCCGCGCTCGTCTCGGGCGACGCGCGGTAGTCGCCGCGCGACTCCGGCTTGAATGTCAGCCGGTCGCGACGCACGACCAGTTCCACCAGAGCTTCTCCCTCCAGGTCGCACTCGCCGCTGACTCGCAGCGGTTCCCCCGCGACGGCCGCGGCCGGCGCCTCCAGTTCGAGCTCCCGCGGATAGCGCAAACGCAGCAGCGGGTCTCCCAGCAGATTAAACAGCAGCAAATGCTCGGCCCGTTCGTCGGCCAGGTCGCCGCCGTTCGGGTTGAGCAGGGCCGCCAGGCTGTCCAGCGTCTTGCTGCGGGGATCGGTGCGCGGGCCGAGCACCGAGTTGCGCTTGGCGTGCAGCAGCACCTCGCCGATCGTTTCGCGCTGTTCGTGAAAACATTCCTTCAGCATCTCCGTGCCCAGCACGCTCATGGCGTACGGCATGGTCACGCGCGAACCACAGATCACGGCGACGGGGCCGCCTTCGGCGCGCAACATCTCTTCCGCCAGGCAATCCTCCGTGTCGAAAGCGCCGGTGTAACAGGCCAGGAACAGGGCGATCGGGGCGCCGTAGCGGGCGTCCAATCGCGGCATGTCGCCACAGTCCAGAATCCGATGAGCGCCGCCGGGAGCGTAGAGCCGGTCTACCTCGCGCCGCTGGCCGTGCCCCAGGTAAACCCAAAACATGCAGCCGTCGTTCAAGCGATCGATCGTCGTCTGGTTGAACAGCGCGGGGGCGGGACAATACGGACTGCGCCAACTGGCGTAGGTCATTGAACTGGCATAGCTGGCCGGAATGCCGGCGGTCAGGATCGACTTGGCCGCCGCTTCCAAGGCCGCGTCGGCCAGTTGGCCGAAACCGCCCAAGCCGGCAATCAAGTGAATCCGCCGGCGCCACAAGTCGGCGCCCTGCGTGCGCTCGTAGTCGAGTATCTTGCGAACCACGCGGCTAAGCTCCGCCGCCGAGTCGACGGTCAAGCGCCCCACGGCAACGTCGGGCGTCTGGTCATCGTCGAGATCGGCGTACCAGTTGTCGGTGGCAATCTGGGGCTCGCTCCCCCAACGGACATTCACCTTGGCCGGCGCCAGATGGACGGGGATCGTCTTCGTCGCGGCGCCCGCAGAGCGCGACGCAGGCGACAATGCGTCGCCGACGAGCATGATGGCTTTGAGCTTGCCGGGCCGGGCGACTTGCCGGATGGCGGCCCGAATCTGCTCGGCCGTGCCTCGATTATCAATCAACGCAATCCGCCGCCCCTGGGCCTGGCGATATTCGAGCCACGGCGTCAGCGCCGGACGAAACGCCTGCGGACAGACCACCGCCGTATCCGCCTGACCGGGCGCGGCGAGAGTCGCCATCAAAATCCAGGCCAAATTCATCGCTTCCCCTGCTGCAGAAATTCGCCGCCTCGTGGAAAAGGGGACATTCTACTTTTTCGCCGCACGCAACATGCCCTTAGCCGGTTTCATGAAAAAGTAGAATGTCCCCTTTTCCACGTGCAGCATTCGGCACAATCGGCTGTTCACCAATTCTAACCTGAGTGCACTCTAACGGCCTGCGGAGAATATCGGCAAGAGCAGCTTTGCGCGATCGCCCGAGGCGATCGGGAATCATGTTCGGTCCCAAACCTGACATAGCATCGGTGGCATGTTTTCTCTATGATCCCGCGGCCTGGAACAGGCGCGACTCGTCAAGGAGGACGACCGTGGAATCGCTGAAGACCCTGTTTTTGGCCGCGTTGCTGGCTGCCGCCGCGTATGGCGTGTACGTTACCGTCACTGGCAGTCCCCCCGCGACGCCGCCCAAAGACGCCCCGCAAGACTGGGAAAATCCGGTTGTCGAACTGCCCGAGAGCTCCGCGACGTCAGAAGTCGCCATGAGCGGTTCGGCGCCTTCCGCAGGCGCTGCGCCGGAGGGAACTCCCCCATTAGGACATGCGCCTCCGCCGTTTGCCGGCGGGCAGTCCGCACCACCGGGCGACGCGTCTGCGGCCGGCTATCCGGTCGCCGACGCCATGGGCGCCGCCCCCGCCTTTGCTGGCGAAAGTCCTGCTGGCGGCGCAGGCCGCTATCCTTCGACCGATCCCTACCCCTCCACGGAGCCTGGCGCCGGAGACGGTTCCAGCGAGCCGGCGCCGCGCTATTCCGATGATGCTCTCGGCGGCGGCGCCGTTCGGACCCGCTATGAAGAGGCCCAGCAACCTCCGCCGGGCGCGGGCCAGCAAAGCGAATTTGCCATCGCCTGGGATGCCGCGCTGCTGCAACTGGAACAGGACCGCCTGGCCGAAGCTCACGCCGCGCTGTCAGAATGGTTCGGCAATCCGCAGCTCACGCCCGAGCAAGATGCGCAGCTCAACGAACTGCTCGATCAATTGGCGGGCACCGTGATCTACTCGCGGCAACACCTGCTGGAGCGCCCCCACGAAGTGCAGCCCGGCGAAACGCTCGATCGGATCGCCGAAGCGTACCAGGTGCCCTGGCAATTGCTGGCCAACATCAACGGTATCCGAGATCCGCAGCGACTCCGCCCCGGCGAGCAGCTCAAAGTGCTCCGCGGGCCTTTCAACGCCGTGGTCAACCTCAGCCAGTATCGCCTGACGCTGTTTCTGCAAGGGCGGTACGCCGGCCGGTTTCGCATTGGCATCGGCAAGGATCAGAGCACGCCCGAGGGCGAGTTCGTCGTGCTGCAAAAGCTGAGCAACCCGACTTATTACGGCAAAAACGAAGTCGTCGACGCCGAAGATCCACGCAACCCGCTCGGCGAATTCGCCCTGGATTTGGGGGATCACATTCTGATCCACGGCACGAACGATCCGAACAGCATTGGCCGGGCCGAATCACGCGGTTGCATTCGGCTGGACAACCGCGACGTGCAGGACGTGTTTCAGATTCTCTCCGCACGCAGCGACCGGTCCGACGGGTCCAAAGTGACCATTCGCCGCTGAAAGCCGAATGGCATGGCCGCCCCCGCCGTCGACCTTTTCCGCCCCGGGTCCTTCTCGACCGGCGGCCCGACTGGTATAGAAAGGGGCGGACGCGGCGAGCCTTTTCGGCCGTTGCCACCAGGTTCGGGCGAGAGCTGCACGGAAGCGGCGCCCCGGGCGTCGCGGACTTCTCTGCTGACGGCGCGAAGAGCAAGTTCCGCTTGGCCCCTGCGGCGCGAACGCCTGCGCCCTGGTACGCTTCATCCGCCCGTTGGTTAACCGACCCGTTTTTCCGCCCAGGTAGAACTCCGACACGTGTACGACAAACAAGCCTTGATGACGTTGGTCCGCGAAAAGGCGCTGAAATTCGGCGACTTCACGCTGGCCTCGGGCAAGAAAGCCAAATACTACCTGGACGGCAAGCAGGTGACGCTCGACTCGAGCGGTTCGCGGCTGGTCGGCGAAGGCATTCTGGACCTGCTGGGCGACAAACTGCCTGCTGCGGTCGGCGGCATGTCGATTGGCGCCGACCCGATCACGGCGGCGGTCGTGACGATTGCGGGCGTCCGCGGACAGGCGCTGAGCGGCTTTCTCGTGCGCAAGGAGGCCAAAGGGCACGGCACCGGAAAGTTTATCGAAGGTCCGGTGAAGCCCGGCGACCAGGTGGCGATTGTGGAGGACGTCGTAACGACGGGCGGCTCCTCGCTGCTGGCGATCGAGCGCTGCGAACAGTTCGGCCTGGTCGTGACGCGCGTGATCGCCATCATCGACCGCATGGAAGGGGGCCGGCAGGCGTTTGAAGCCCGCGGCTACCCCTTCGCCAGCCTGCTGACGATTCAGGATTTCGGCATCGAGCCGCCGAGCAACTGAGGGCGACTGTCTGTCGTCAGCTCCGTCGCTATGGTCCGAGCCGCGCTGTCTGCGCGCCGTTTGACGGGCTGCAACGCCGCCTCGCTTAGAGCCTATCCGAAAACCGGCCATGGCCCCAAAACGGGTGCCATGCTTTCACGCTTGCGTAGCAAGCGGGTAAGCATGCGCTTGGCGGCATTTCAGCATGCCTACGCTGGCTGGCGCCAGCGAAGGCATGGCACCCAGCCGGTTTTCGGATAGGCTCTTAGCCAATTAGAACAGAAGGCAACGAAGGAAACAAAGGATTTGGGACGGCCGTGTCGCGCGGCGCGCAGGCATATCTGCCTTTGTTACCTTCGTTACCTTCTGTTCAATCATCGTTCCCAGTCCGCGTGACTTCGGCGCCGACGCACTGAAGGCCGCACAATCGCCGCTAATCGGCCCGTTTCAGTTCTTTGAGAATTTCAGCCATCACGTGCACTTCGCGACGCAGCAGTTGGACCTGCTCGCGCAGCTCCTCAAGCTCCACTTCCTGCTCGTCATCTTCGTCCTCGTCTTCATCGTCGCCATCG
The DNA here is from genome assembly GCA_035547635.1 of Pirellulales bacterium. Taxonomy (GTDB): domain Bacteria; phylum Planctomycetota; class Planctomycetia; order Pirellulales; family JAICIG01; genus JAICIG01. The sequence continues at coordinate 507 of DASZUP010000544.1, read as the reverse complement.
GCCTGCTCTTCATCGTCCATCTCGTGACGATGCAGGGCACGGCCCCGCTCGGCGTGCGGGCCGAAGTGATGCATCCAGGGAGGCAAAGCCGCCTGCTTGCCCGTCACGATCACGTAGACGACGTGCGGTTGCGGGTGCGGCGGCATGTGTTGCGGCCCGAACGCTCCATGCTGCGGCCCGGCCATGAAGTGCGGCCCGCCGCCGGGATGGTGCATGCCCGGGTGCGGATGAAAAGCGCCGCCGTGAAAACCGTGCATGCCTTCGTGCGGAGGATGAAAGCCCAAATCGTGCGGACCGTTGTGTGCATGATGTTCACAGTGCTTGCAGTGCTCGTGATGCGCGGCCTCGCAGCACTTGCAACCGCCATGCTTGCAGCAACCCTCGTGCTCGCCATGGCCGGCATGTTGCTCGGTTTTCGCATGATGATGCGCGTGATGGTGATCGCCGTCATCGTCTTCGTCATCATCTTCATCTTCGTCTTCGTCTTCATGGCCCCGTCCATAACTA
>DASZUP010000543.1:0-13731 GCA_035547635.1 Pirellulales bacterium | reverse complement strand
CGAAGTTATGAACGCCGAAGAACCCCTGCAGCCATGCCCCATCGGTGCGCCAGCCGACCCAGGCGTACCACGGACCTGCGATGGCCGTGATCACGACCGCTCCCGTCAGTGGGCGCATGTTCCAGGCCGTGGCGAAAAAGTGACGAGGCGCAAACGTCCTTGCCGCCGCTCGCAGCAAGCCGCCGCAACGAGTCAGCCATGTCCGGCGGTCGCTGGCTGCGGTGCAAGCGTCCTCCGGCAAGCGGGCGATTAGCAGATAGAGCCCGATCGCGGCGGTCGGCAAGGCGATGCCGATCGGCCCTTTGGCCAGCGCTGCGACGCCCATGGCGGCGTACATGGCCATATAGGCGAGCCAGTTTGGCGAGGCGGAAAGCGGCGCGGTAGCGATCGCGCTGCCCGCCGGGCCGTCAGATGCTCGCGGCGAAGAACCGCGGACGAAAGCATATAAGGACAACGTTGAAAAGAAGACCAGCAACGAATCGGGCGTAGCGGCGCGCGCCACCACGTCAAAGCTCAGGCTGGTCGCCAGCGCCAACCCGGCCCAGAAGCCGACTCGTGCAGAAAACAATCGCCGCGCCAGAAGCCAGGTCAGCAATACGCTCGCCACGCCGAAGACGGCGGAACCGCAACGGGCGGCGAACTCGGTCGGCCCGAACACGCTGTAGCCGGCCATCATTACCCAGTACATCAGGGCCGGCTTGTCGGGCAAGACGACGCCGTTGAAATACGGCACAATCCAGTCGCCGCGGTCAAACATCTCCCTGGCGGCGCCGGCAAAGATCGGCTCGTCTTCGTCCCACAACTGGGCCGCGCCAAGATTCGTGAAAAATGCCGCCGTTGCGACGACCAGCAGCGCAGCAAGCTGCCACGGTTCACGCTTCATCCATGAATCCCCTGTCAAATCCCGGAACAGGAGCCGCCGTTATCCTCTCGGACGCTCAGGCCCTCATAGCCTTACCGTAGAAACGCAGGCTGCGGCCGCAAGCGCGCCTCTTTTTTGGAACTACTTGGGAAAAAATTGTCGGACGTGTCTTCGTGGCTCTGGCAAGCTGGGCAACTCTGGGCGGCGTCCTGGGTATCTGCGTTGAGGAATGCGAACCCACGCGAAACCGAAAGCGCTCCGGTGAGCACGACGCACCAGGCGGCAACGTGCAACAACCGACGTCGGCCGGCCAATCCCAACATCGCGCCGCCGCAGCCGGTCAGCACCATGATCGGCAGCGTGCCCAAGCCGAACAGGGCCATGTGCAGGAAACCTGCGGCGATTGTGCCCGTACTGGCAGCCAAGGCAAGATAGGCATAGACCAGGCCGCACGGCAGCAGACCATTGAGCATGCCGCCGAGAAACACCTGGCTCAAAGCTGGCGCCTTGAGGAACGAGGCCAGCAAGCCGGCGGTCAAACAGGGCGCGCGCCGCGCCGTCGGGCTCAGCCAGCGCCACGCTCCGGCGGCGCTCAGGCCCTGGATGACCAACAAAGCTCCGGCGACCAGGCAGAGCCAGGCTTGGGCGTGGACCAGCGGCGGCAGCGTTTTCGTCAATCGCCATCCGCCGTAACCGACGATTGCCCCGGCCGACGCGTAAGTGAAGATGCGTCCGCAAGCATAGACGAGTTGCCGAATGAAATTGGCCCGCCAGGTGGTAGCCGCCGCGCCGATGGACACCACGAACCCGCCGCACATGCCGACGCAGTGCGAGGAGCCGAGCAGCCCGCCGACAAAGACCATCAACAGTTCCATGTCGTCAACCGTAATGAATTGCCGATCACCAACACGCTGCTGACGGTCATCGCCGCAGCGGCCCAGATCGGATTGAGTTGTCCGGCGGCGGCCAGCGCGATGCCGAGCGCGTTGTAGAAAAACGCCCAAAACAAATTCTGACGGATGGTGCGCACGGCGGCCCGCGAGAGCGACACGGCCCACGCCACGCGGCGCAGATCATTGCCCAGCAGACAAACTTCGGCTGACTGCCGCGAGACGTCGGCCCCGCACCCCAGCGCAATGCCGACGTCGGCCGCCGCCAGCGCCGGCGCGTCGTTGATGCCGTCGCCGACCATCGCCGCCGTGTGCCATGATTTGCGCAGACGCTCGATCGTCGCCACTTTTTCGTGCGGCAACAGCGCCGCTTCAACCGGCATGCGCAACTGCTCGCCGATGCGCTCGCCGCGCGTCACCGAGTCGCCAGTCGCCACGGTGACCGCCAGCCCGGCGCGGCGGCAGGCGTCAACCGCCTCGGCCGCTTCCTCTCGCAAGCTTTCATCGAAGGCGAACACGCCCCGCACCCGGCCTTCCCAACCGACGCATGCCAGCGAACAACCGCGAGCCTGAAACTCCTCAATTGCCGCTTGCAATCCCGCTTCGGCAGTCAGGCCCGACTCCTCCATCAATCGCGGACTGCCCAGATAAACCAGACCGGTTCGCCTCGCCACGCTGGCCGACAGACCGCGGCCCGGCAATGTCCGCAACTCGGCGGCAGCCTCCTCTTGGCCCAAATCTGCAAGCGGACCGGCGAACTCGGCGATGGCGCGGGAGAAGGTGTGCGTCGAACTGGCGGCCAGCGAGGCAGCCTCCTGCAACACGGTTTCTCGCGGAGTGCTCCGGTCGATGGCGAAGGCGGCCACCGTACATTGATTGGTCGTAAGCGTACCCGTTTTGTCGAAGACTACGCCGCGCACTTGCGCCAGCCGCTCCAGCGCCTCGCCATTGCGATACACGACCTGGCACTGCGCAGCGCGCCCCAAGGCGGCCCAAACGGCGAGCGGAGTGGCAAGCCCTAACGCGCAAGGACAGGCGATCAGCAGCACGGCCATGCCGGTCATCACGCCCGCTTCAGGCCCGTGCTCGGCGGCATGCCAGCCGGCGCTGACCAGCGCAATCGCAGCGACGGCGGGCAAGAAAAGCTGAGCGGCGCGGTCGGCTAACCGCTGGTAAGCGCCCTTGGCCAGTCTCGCCTCGTGGACCGCGGCGATCAAACGCCGCAGCGATCCCTGTTCGGCGGCGGCCGTGACTTCGACCAATAGATCGCCGTCCAGGTTGAGCGTGCCGCTGAGCACGGCATCGCCGGGCTCTTTGACGGCGGGCTGGCTCTCGCCGGTAAAGACCTGTTCATCGACGGCGGCCCGTCCGCGCAGAATTCGTCCATCGACGGCGAATCGCTCGCCGGCGCGTACGCGCAGCCGGTCGCCGCAACGCACCTCGGACAGCGACACGACTTTTTCTTGCGAGTCGCAAATGACGGACACCTCGGCCGGCAACAGCTTCTCCAGCGAATCCAGCGCTTCGGTCGTTCGGAGTTTGCCCGTCGCTTCCAGCCACCGCCCGAGCGTCACCATCACCAGCACGACGCAACCGACTTCGAAGTAAACCGCTCCCGCGCCGCGAACGACCGAAACAGCCGAGTACGCGTAGCTGGCCGCCACGCCCAGTACGAGCAGCAGATCGGTCGACGGTTGCCCGGAGCGTAAATCCCGCCAGGCCCCGGCCGCCAAGGCGCCGCCCAGCAGCCACAGCACGGGCAACGACAACACCAGCGCCAGGTAACGAAACAAACCGTCGAGCGACAACGTCAACGCCGACGCGGCATCGGGCGACTCTTGATAGACGTCTTGCGTCCAGAGCGCCATGGTGAACATCAGCACGTTCAGCGTCAGGAAGATTGCCAGGCCGAGCCGGGCCAGCATCCAGTTGGCTTCACCGTGTGCGCCCGCCTGTCCGGCGACTTCGGAAGCAAAGCGGCAGCCGTAGCAGCAAAACCGCGGCTCGTCGGCGCCGGCTTCTGCGCGGCGACGCCAGAAACCGACCAGCGGCAGCCCGCAGTAGCTGCACAGCGTCGCCTCGCTCGACATGCTCATGGTGCGTGGAGCAGTTCTGTCTGCAAGTCGGGAAACAGGTAACGCACCGTGTAGTACACGGCAAAACACCAGAAACCAATCCAGATCAACCGCACATACCAGGGAATGCGGTTGCCCACGTAGCTGTGGAACTGGTTCTCTTCGTCGGCTTTGATTTGATCGACTTCCGATTGCATGCGATGGTTCTCGGGCTACGAGGGACGGCTTCAGCGCTGCGCGTCGAGCCGGCGTTCGTTGTCCAACATGGTCTGCTTCGGCCGCTCGATGTCGTGAAACATGCCATTGGCTGCGGCCCAGCCAAAGAGCATCAAGAAGCCGGCGCTGGCCAGCAGATAATTCACAATCGGCGCAATGGCAAAGGCGCCCGTCATGTCTCCCTTGCAGATCTCGACCAGTTCCAGGAACTTGGTCCCAAAGCCATAGAGGCTCGGCAGCAGTACGGCCAGGGCGAACAAAATCGTGATTCGCCGTGAACGGCGGGTCGTGACGCGCGGCTCGCCGCCGGGCGCCGACGCGCCATGAGGAGTGGTCGTAGCGTTCATGGGCCGGCCTCCATCTCTGTCACGGGCACGTAATCTTCATAGTAAGGGTAGCTTTCCAGCCAAGAGCCGAGCCACTGCACGTAGGTCAGCAGCGCCAGGCCGCGCTGGTTCGGCTTGCTTGGATCTCCGTCAAAGAACCAGGGATACTCGGGCATCGGCGAATCGGTCGACACGCTCTTGGGCCGGAACAAATGGACGGCCTGCCAGTCGTTCGACCGCCGGCCTCCTTCGCGACTCAGGTCGGGCCCAACTCTGCGCGTGCCGAACATCACGGGCCGCTGCAGCTCATTCTGGTACTCTTCCGTCTTGGACACCGGTCCCCACCGCCGCGACTCGTTAGAGACCGGCCGAATGAACTGGCTGTGGCAGTGCCAGCAGCCTTCGCCGATATAAATGGTTCGGCCTTGCCGCAAGGCCTTCGCCGCATTCTCCGGCGTCGCTTTGCCGAAGTGCTTCTCGAACGCTTCAGGATATCGGCGGCTGAGGTCTTCGAATTCGTACATCAGGTTCGCGTTGACGACTTGCTCCGCCGTCTGCTCCGGCAGATCGCGGTACATCAGAATCGGAACCACAGCATTGGACAGAAAGGCGAAGGCAAAAAAGCCGAATCCGCCAATCAGCAATACGCCTGCTTTGCTCTCAAACATGGATCATCTCAACGTCGGAATTGGGAATTCGGAATGCGGAACTGGAGGAAACGCGGACATCATCGTCGGCCACAACTGCCGCCCTCCATGCTTCCACCGCTGTCGTTTGTCTTTCGGCGCGACGCCGGCCGCGTGTTCTCATGCCGGCTGCAGCGCCACGCGATCCGCCGCCGGTTCGGCGCCCATCCGCCAGGTACGGTAAATGTTGTAAAAAAAGCAGAGTTGACCGCCGATGATCGTCAGGCCGGCAAACAGCCGCACGACCCAGAACGGATGCGAAACCTGCAACGAAGTGTCCCAGACTTGCATCGACGCCCAGTGATAGCCCTGAAAGATGCCGGCGAACGTCAGGTCGAGGAACATCACCAGAATGCCCCCGGCAGAGCACCAGAAATGCCATTCGCACAGTTGCCGGCTGTACCACTCTCGTCCCAGCAGTCGCGGAAAGAGATACGTCATGATGCCCATCAGCCAGAGCGTAAACACGCCGAACATCACCAGGTGAGCGTGACCCACGACCCAATCCGTAAAGTGGATCAGCGCCTGGAACGTCAACGTAACCTGCAAGGCGCACTGGGCGCAGGTGATGAAGTAAAACACCATCCCGGTGTAGAACCAGCGGATCGGCAGATTGGTCACGATCTGGCGCCCAGAACCCCAGAGGGTGCCGAAGAAATTGACGATTACGGTCGTCACCACCATTTCCACGGCGATCGTGGCCACGACGGCGCCGTACTGCAGAAACATCGGAATCGGCGTGTAGAGGAAGTGGTGAATGCCGTTGAGCGGGTAGAAGAACGCCAGCCCCCAGAAACCGACCAGCGACAGGCCGTGGCTCCAGACCGGCTTGCGCAACAGCACCGGAACGAAGTAATACATCAGCCCCCAGCCAAGCGGAGTGACGAACAACCCGACCAGATCGTGAATGAACAACCCGGCCACGGCGCCGCCGCTGGTGCCGGCCGCCACGTACTCCGGCACGAAATTGCCCATGGCATACGTCAAAATCGTCCAGATAAACGCCGCCATGAAATACCACAAGGTCACGTACAGCGGTCCTTTGGCACGGGCGATCGGCGCCATGAAGTTCACGGCGACCAACAACAGGCCGAGCAGCGCAATCGGATCGACGAACGTCGGCGTCTCGCCCCACTCGATGCCCTGGGCGTATCCCAGCAAAATGCCCACGGCCGTAGCCACGACGACGGCCTGCCAGGCGATGAAGATGAAGTACGATAGCGCGCGGCTGAGCACCGGCCGCAGCGTCAGCCGAGGCACGGCCCAGTGCAGCGATCCCAGAAACGCGTTCGCCAGAAAGCCGTACGCCACGGCGTTGGTATGGACCATGCGCCAGCGGCCGGGCGACAACAATTCGATTCCGCGTAGCGGGTTCCATTGCACCAACTGCAAGGCCATCAGCAAGCCGCCGCTCAGCGAAATCGCCAGATACGCGAGCGCCGCCAGGAAATACCATAGCACCAGCCGCTGATCGACCAGGTCTTCGTGTTGCGGAAGCTCTCCTTGAGCAGTCGCCGCGTTCATGACTTCTCCGTTTGCGGTTTGAAGGGATAGAACAGCCCCAGCGGATAGACGATCGCCATCGTCCAGCCGAACACCAGGTGGGTCAGCGCCGCCACCCACCACGGCACCAACTCGACGATCCAATCGCCGCCGAACAGCAGCGGCTGCAGCCACGAGAGGATGCCGTAGAAATTGACCGCCCAAATAATCAGCGCCAGCACGCTGCAGATTGCCAGTCGCCGCGACAGCGACGCTTCCGGCGCGTAACGCGTCAGAAACAACTGGAACGCCATGCCGTAGAGCATGCCCGTGCCAAGGTACAGGCAGCAGCCGATGGCGAGCGTAATGCCCGTGTCGATCTTCAACGCGGCCGCCCCCAGCGGAAACGTCAAATAGACCTGAATCAGTTTCAGCGGGTTTTGCGGTTCGCCGCGCACGCTGCTCCAGACCAGTGAGCCGACCACATTCGCCAACAGGCTCGTCGTGGCGCCAAAGCTTCCCAGCAGGAACCCGGTGGTCGCATAGTAGGCCGCGTAGTAACTGGTCGGTCGCCAATGCTCGGGCGGCGCTTCCTGCACCAGCTCGGTTTCGAGCTGGCGGAGCTCATCTTTCAGCTCGGCGATGCGGGCAAGCTTTTCTTCGTGATCCATTCGTTAGGGCCCTATTCTTCAGCGTCGGCTGGTTCGTCGGCATCCGTAGCGTCGGTATCATCGGCAATCGGCGGCGCGTCGTCCTCGGTCGGCTCCTCATCGGTCGGCTCTTCGTCAGACGGTTTTGCCGTACGCTGCGGCGGCAAGTATCTGAGCTGCTGGGCGACGACCTCGCGGCGCCGCGCGCCGGAAATGAATTGCACGTAATGCACCAGATTCCAGAACGTTTCGGGCTCTTCGGCCAGCTTCATCTGGAACGAAGGCATGGGCGTGCCGTTAATGCCGGAGTAGATGCGGCGATAAATGTCGTCGGGACGGTTGCCGCCGTGGAACATGCCGGAGGTCAAATCGGCGGCGCGAGTCTGGAAGCCCCAAATGTCCTTGAAGCCCTGGCTGTTTTCGCTGGTCTTGCCCGTGCCGTCTTTGCCGTGGCACTTGAAACAGCCGGCCTCTTCGGTAAGAAACGCCTTCTTGCCCAGCTCGACCGACTCTTCGCTGTAAGGCGGCATTTGCGTCACAGGCCAGACCTTGGCGCCTTCGGCCTCTTGCCACAATTCCTTAATCAGATCAACCGCATCATCGACGGCCTCTTCCGAGACCTCGTCTTCGTTGGCGGCTTCGATCGCGAGCTGCGTTTCCAACTCGCCGCGGTGGGTCAGAACCAGGACATAATCCAGGATCGCCTCCAGGTCCTCTTCCGGCAGCAAGGCGAACGACGGCATCGAAGTCCCCTTGGCGCCTTGCTGCAGCGTGCGCATCAAGTCCTCGCGCCGCGGCTTGGAACCGTAAGGCGTCGAGACGAACTTGAAGATGCCGCGCCGATAATCGCGGGGCCGCGGATACATGTAATCCGCCTCCGGTCCGGCGCCATCGCCGGTGGCGCCATGGCAGGCGGCGCAGCGCTGCTGAAAAATGACCGCTCCCCGGCGAAGCGCATAGGGATCGGCTGACTCCTCGCCCAACAGGCGGGGATTGCTCGGCGTGCCGCACTTCTTGCGCAGAATTTCGCGCACCGTCTGCTGCAGCTCGGGCGAGAGATCGAGCACTTCTTTGCTCGAAACGTATTCAACGTCCACGGCGCGCTTGCATCCCAATAAGCTCGCCGCCAAACATGCCAACATGGCAACCGCAGGGCGTATCGTCACCCGCTATCTCCTCTCCCATTCACAGGCTCAAAAAATGCGAACGACGAGGGAGAAGCATAAGGCGTGCCCATTTCCCCCTGAACTTGGCTCGCGTTCGTTTTCGCCGCATTTCACGCGGTCAGATCCGTTCCGCTCGTGGCAATTGAAACCGGAACCCAAGCGAGTTGCAGAGAAAGCGCGCCGGATCGCACATCTGCAGCGCCTATTGCGCGCTTATCCGCGGCACATGCCGCCGCACACGGTGGCTCAACCTCTCGGTCCGGCGTTTGCACTCCGTCGCCGTTAGCGGAACGCATCCGGTCTCCGCCGCACAATGCTCTTACGCTCTATTGTTGAACCTCCCCGCAGTGCTCCTTACATGTCCCGCACCGCCATTAATTTCCTGGTCGATGTTGTTTTGCTTGTCATCTTTTTGACGTTGCTGTGGACCGCGGTTGTGCTGCGCTTCGTCTTTCCGCCGGGCGCCGTTTCGGCGGGCTGGAGCTTGTGGGGACGCAGCTTTGACGATTGGGTGCAGATCCAATTCGTCGTGCTCACGTTGTTCGCCCTGACGGTGTTGCTGCACGTGATGCTGCACTGGTCGTGGGTTTGCGGCGTCGTCACGACACGGCTCTCCCGCTGGCGCGGCAGCTCGTTCCGACTCGACGAGGGGACGCAAACGCTGTACGGCGTCGGCTTGCTGATCGTCGCCGTCAATGTCGTCGGGCTGCTGATTGCCTGGGCCGCACTGAGCATACAAACGCCTCAAAGCGCCGAACGGGCGCTCCCCGCAACCGTCCTTTGCGAAGCGTCTCGCACCTCGCCCCCCCTCTACCGGACGTGCTAAAGCTTAGCAAGTCTTAGCGCGGACAAGCGATTGAGCGCCGCCTCACCCCGAATCGCGCCGACGCCTCAAGCCCAAGACCACGCGAGAAATTGCGGTGTGCGCCCTCTGTTGACGGGCTCCCATGCCGTCTGCCCGCGGCCATCTCCTTCCCCCTCGATTGGTCTCGCAAAGTCTTAGCGCCAAGCCAGCGGTCAGTCAGCGATCAGTCAACCGGCATCGTCGCAATATACCGCTGCCCTGGCTTGCCGCCGGCGCGGCGTTGCGTGGTGTGGAACCAGAAGTTTTCAAAAGGGGATCGGCAGACGACGAGGAGATGGGGAGATGAAGCCGGAAAGGATTTCCAAAGCACGCCGATCCCCTTCAAAAAAGGCCGCCGTGATCTTGCGCGCGGATTTCATCGCGGCCTGAAGACTGTGCGCGACGGGATACTCGCAGAATGACGGTCGCTGCTAGAACTCGAGCTCCATGCGATCCTGCCCCAGCGAGGTCTGGGGAAAGATGGCGCGGGCCACGTCGAGACCGATCGGGTCGAGCGCGTCGACGAGCGGATTGAGGTGCACCAGCACCAACCGGCCCACGCCGGCTTTGCGCGCCACTTCGGCGACCGGCGTCGTCCAACTATGGCCCGTTTTGGCGGCCCACTCTTGGTGCTCGTCGCTGAAATAGCACTCGTGAATCAGCAGATCCACGCCGCGGATCCGCTCCACGTAATCCGCATCCGGATCGGCCGTCGTATCGGTCACGTAGGCCAGCGAATGGCCCGGCCAGTCGAGCCGGAAGCCGAGCGAACCGCCCGGATGCTTGAGCGGAAAGTGCGTCAGCCGGCCCCCTTCGGGCAAGTCCACCCCTGCCGCAGGCAGTACGCGGTATTCGCACGGCAGCTTGGCCGGAAACAGCAACGGCGAGAGAAGATGTTCTTGAATGACGGCCAACTTTTCCGCTTCGCCATACACGAATACGTTTTGCGTCGGACGCTCGAAAATCACGTCGAACAAGAACGTCAGTCCGAAACAATGATCCAGATGCGCATGCGTCAGAAAGATGCTCAACTCGGGCGTGACCAGCAGGTCTCGCAACCGGAACATCGAGGTGCCGGCATCCAGCACGACGCCCAACTCAGGCAGCGCCAGACACGGCGTGTGCCGGCTCTCGTTCGGATGGTAGCCCGTCGAACCTAATAGAACGAGCCGCATGGCCGTGTGCTCCCTGACCGTGCCGGCACGGAAAGACGCGGCCGGCTACTCCCATTGTGCCATATTTTTCGGCAGGATGAAGGAGTCCCCGGGGGCAGGAGGCCGAATGCACCGGAATTATCAGGCTCGCCGGGCATTCCGGATTTGCCCTCGAGCCACGGATCGGAGAAGCCTTTTACTTGAAGAGGCGGTCAAGCTGGCGGCCCAGTTCCTGCTGCAACGTACTGCGGGCGGCGTCTTCCAGCACCCGGCCCGTCAAACGGCGAATTTCGCTGCCGTCGATCTTGGGCTGGTGCAACGTGCCGCCGATCGGCAGCCGAATAACTTGCCCCCGCAGCGAGCGGCCGAGCGCATTGTCGCCGATCCATTTGCTCGGCACAGGCATTTCCGCCATCACCGCCAACGACTGATCGAAGCCTACGGATCCGTAGGTTCGCACCACCGCGTCGGGAAACGCCAACTCGAGCCCGCGATGGTAGACGCGGCCCTGCACCATGCGGTATTCGACCTGCGATTCGCGCGTGATCGCCACTGCCGCCGGCGGCTGCACCGACTCCTTGACGCCCAGCGCTTCGGCCAGCAGTTGGATGACAGGAACGAAGGCGCGGGTCAGCGGACCGGGACCGACCTGGACGGAATGGATCAAGATCTTGCCGGCGGCGTCGCCGGCGCCGGGATTGGTCAGCGGCAATTGGCAGCCGTCCAGCGTGACCGAAAAGCGACCTTGCGCTTCGGTCGCCTCGGCCAGAATGGGCAGCGCGTACTTCATGCCGGCGTTACACATTTCCGGCGTGATCTGCACCTGATCGACAATCCGACCGGGCGCCAGGCTCAACTCGACGGGCGTGCCCGCCAGTTCGATGGTCGGCTCCAAGTGTACTTTGCCGCCGCTCAAGGGAATCTCCAGCGGCGAAAACCGCACGGCCCCGCGAGCCAACTCGGCCTGCGTTTGCCCCGGTCCCAGCAGTGCGCCGAACACTGTAGCCGACTGCCATCCCAGCTCGGCCTGGCCGGAAAGCTTTGTCACCGCCGTCTGCCGGTCGGCGGTCAGCGCCGAAAGAGGGCCGGCGATAGAAAATGGCCGCGTCTGGCGCCCCGTCACGCGCAGGCTATCGCCCGTGTACTTCCGCAGCAGTCCTTCAACCTGCGCCCAGTCATAGGTCGCCTGCCCTTCGAGCTTCGCATCGCGTTCGCCCGAGAGCTTGTCGATCTTGCCGCGAGCGTCCAGCGCAATCGCGGCCGACGCGAGTTGTGCGCGGTCTAGTTGCAAGGCGTCAGTCTTGCGGTCATAGACGGCCTGAGCGACGAGTCTGAGCTGCCGCTCGTTCCACGCGCCGTGGACCGGCGAGCGCGCCTGGAAGCCGTCGATGGTCAACTGGCCGTTGCCGGCGATGCTGCCGGCGGAGTACTGAATCTGGCCTTGGCCCTGGCACTCGCCCGACCATTGCCAATCGTCCGGTTGCTTGGGCTGCCGCTGGAACCTGGCAAGCCAGTTCGCCAACTGGCCCGACAACGTCCATTCAATCGGCCACGCGGCCTGTGGGGAAGCCAACTCGACTGGCTTGCCGAGCACAGCGACGATCCGGTCGCGTCCCGCGGTCAGCTCACAGCGGGCCTTGTCGATCCGAGTCGGCGCGGCGCCGCTCCACAGCCCCGCAACGTTGGCGGTTCCCACGATCTGCGGTTCCGTCCAGGGTTGCTCCCCCGGCCGCACCAGCGCCCAGCCGTTGACCTGCGTTTGAATCTCCGCCTGAAATTCTTGTTCCGATGTTCGCCGGACGTCCAGTTCCGTCGCTCCGTCGCCGGCCAATTGCAAGCCGCCCAGGTCGACAAACCGCGAAAGCTGGTCCGTCAGCTTCGCCAGGTCGTGCGTGCCGGAAAGATGGAAGGAATCCAGCGTGCCTTTGCCTTCGAATTGAAAAAAGTCCGAGTGGCAAACCAGTTGATCAAAAACGGTCCCTTGTGCAGCCTGGTGCGCGTCGAAACGGAGATCGAGCGGCTGGTCCCAAGTCAACTTTTTGCCGTCATACAGGGCGACCAGTTGCGTCGTCGAAAGCTTTCCTTGCCAACGGGGCCCCGTCGCCATCGGGCGGCTGGTCAATTTCCACTGCAAGTCTCCCGCCGTGAGTTCCACGCCTTCCCGAATGCGCAACGTGCCGGGCAGCAGCGCCGCCAGCTTGGCCAGATCGAGCCGGCCGCTTGCTTCAGCATCGCCGCGCGAAAGCAGTTCGAGGATTCGTTCGAAGCCGTCGAACTGCGCCAAGCCGCCCGTGTCAGCCAGCGAGGCGTAACATTCCAGCTCGCCGACGTCGCAGGCCAGCCCTAGCTCTTCGACGGTCAAATGCTCGCCTTTCCAGTCGAGCCGGCACGGCAGCTCCAATTGAGCGAGGCTGAGTCGATCGACTCCGAGCCAGGGGCCCGACAAGGCGAACTGGCTGATAATGGCCTCGCCCTCGAGCAATTGCTGATCGGCCGCGGCGCCGGCATGATAGTGCAAGTCGGCATCGAGCTGACCGCTCCATTGGCCGCCGGGCGCCACGCGGCGAAGCAAGGCCTGCGAGGCAGCGAGCGGCAATGCATGAGCTGCGAGCTTGATCTCCGCCGCCTGACCGCCTCCCACTCGCAAAGTGAGGTTCAGGCTGCTCTCGGGACTTGTCGCCGGCATGGCGCCCGACAGGATCAGCTTGACCGGCTGCGAGGTCGGACCGGGCGATTGGAGCGCCAGTTTGAACTGCTCCAGCTTCCAGTCTCGCCGGGCTGATTCGTCATGAATGACGACCTGTCCCTCGACGACTTCTACCGCACAATCAATCCGTTTGACGTCTTCTTTGACATTGAGCGGGAGCCACGCCGAGAGCACGTCTTCCACGTTGCTGCCGTCGTCGCGCAGGATCAACTCCAGCGTCGGTCGATCCAGCTTGATGCCGCCCAGCCGATTTCGGTCGTTGAGAAGCTGCCATAACGTTTTGTCCATCGCAATCTGCGGGACGCTTAACAGCAGCTTTCCCTGCACGTCGCGAACTTCTACGTTCTGGGCGCCAACAGGAGAGAACCAACCCAAAGACAACCCGCCGGCGGAAATCGATGCGTTCAGTTTTGCCTTGCGGGCGGCATAGTTGAGCAACCAGCCGCCCAGCGGAGTGCGGCTGGCAAGCGAGGGCAACAGCACGACGAAGATCGTCAGCGCCGCGGCCAGGATCAGAACGCGGACGGCCTTGCCTCGCAAAGCGATTGATGGGGACGCGGCCTGGGCATGGGCCTCGTGACTGGGCGTTTCCGTTGCCATGAGTATTGCCGCCTTGCGTTGAGTCGGTAGGGGCGTCAGACAATTGGGCCGAAATTCTAGGCGAAAAAGCTAA
>DASZUP010000542.1:0-5071 GCA_035547635.1 Pirellulales bacterium | reverse complement strand
GCTTCATCCGCCCGCCATGGCGCCGACAATGTAAAACGGCTCGGCGCCGCTCGTCACGGCCTCGGGCAAGGGGGCGTCGGGCGATTGGTTGGAAAGATCCTCCAGGCACGCGAAAAAGCGCAAGAAGGGCCGTCGCTCGTGCGTGACGTGGTCGCGGATCGTACCGCACAGCGCAGGGTAGCGGTCCTCGAGAGCGTCGAGGACCGCTCGCTGCGTCAGAGGCGCCTCGAGGTCCAACTGCACTTCGCCGTCGATGCGCGCCAGCGTGCGCAGATGGTATGGCAGGACGACGCGGATCATGGCAGCGTCTGCACTTCGACGGAGACGACGGCCGGGAGATCGCGGACGATCGCCGTCCAGGTGTCTCCGCCGTCAGCCGAGGCGTAGACCTGCCCGCCGGTGGTGCCGAAGTACACGCCGCACGAATCGAGCGAGTCGACCGCCATCGCATCGCGCAGCACATTGACGTAGCAGTTGCTTTGCGGCAGGCCTGTAGTGAGCGGTTCCCACTCGTTGCCGCCCGTGCGGCTGCGATAGACTCGCAGCTTGCCGTCGGGCGGATAGTGTTCCGAGTCGCTCTTGATTGGCACGACGTAGACGGTCTCCGGCTCGTGAGCGTGTACATCAATGACAAAGCCAAAATCGGTCGGCAAATTGCCGCTGACCTCATGCCACGACTCGCCGGCATCGTCGCTGCGCATCACGTCCCAATGCTTCTGCATGAACAGCACGCCCGGCCGCGAAGGGTGCATCGCGATGCGATGCACGCAATGGCCCACTTCGGCCGTCGGGTCGGGCAGTTCGTAGGGCGACTTCAAACCGCGGTTGATCGGGCGCCAGGTCTCTCCGCCATCATCGGTGCGGAACGTACCGGCGGCGGAGATGGCGATGAAGATTCGCAGCGGGTCGCTCGGATCGAGCACAATGGTGTGCAGCCCCATGCCTCCCGCACCCGGCTGCCAGAGCTTGCCTGAGCCGTGCGTGCGCAGTCCCGGCAGCTCCTGCCAGCTTTTTGCGCCATCGGTGGTGCGGAACATGGCGGCGTCTTCCGCGCCGGCATAGACCGTGTCGGGATCGGTGAGTGAAGGCTCAAGATGCCAGATGCGTTTGAACTCCCAGGGATGCGGCTTGCCGTCGTACCAGAGATGCGTGCCGGTCTCGCCTTCGTAGACGAATTTGTTGTCCATCGGCTCCCAGGTCTTGCCGCCGTCGTTGGAACGCTGAATCAACTGCCCGAACCAGCCGCTCGATTGCGACGCGTAGATTCGGTCCGGATCGACCGGCGAACCCTTCATGTGGTAGATCTCCCAGCCGCCGAAATGCGGTCCGGTGATCTCCCACTTCTCGCGTTTGCCGTCCGAAGTGAGAATGAATGCGCCTTTTCGTGTGCCTGCCAAAACGCGCACGCCGCTCATCGTTTGTTCCTCTGTAGATTCTGGTTTGCATTACGGCGGTGGCGAATGTCGCCCCGCAGTTTCATCCTTTGACGTGTTATTTTCGACCGCCAACTATCAATCATCGATTGCCTGATACGCCAACGTCCAGAAGTCGCGGCAGACGGGCGGCGGATTGGCGGAAGTCCAGGCGGCCTGCGTCAGTTGGATTCCGATTAGCTCCTCCCGCGGATCACAACGCCAAGACGTGCCGAGGCCGCCGTCCCAGCCGTAAGCCCCGAGCGGCTCGGCTGGATTTTCCCGTCGGGTGACCACCGACAGACCGAAGCCCCAACCGTGACTCTCAAAGTAGCCTGAGGTTAAACCGGAAACCGCTTTCTGACCGAACGTGAGCTGGTCCGTCGTCATGGTTTCGACGGTAGGACGCGACAGGATCCGCGTGTTGCCGTGTCGCCCGTTGTTTAGCAGCATCTGGCCGAAAGCAAAAAAGTCATCGACCGTCGAGACAAGCCCTGCGCCGCCCGAGGGGAACGCCGGCGGCCGGCTCCATTGGCCCGCCGGTTCGTCGAACAACCGCAAGGCGCCCGTCTTATAGTTGGTCCAGTAGCAACTTGCCAGGCGGTCGAGCTTTTCGGCCGGGACGCTGAAGCCGGTGTCGCGCATGCCGAGCGGTTCGAACAGCCGCTCCTCTAAAAACTGCTCGAACGGCTGCTCCGAGGCGCGCGAGATCAACACGCCCAGTACGTCGGAGCCAGTGTGATACATCCATCGCTCGCCCGGTTGGTGCATCAGCGGCAGCGTTCCCAGCCGGCGGATCCACTCGTCCGGCGCCGGCGGCGTTTGAGGATTCGGCGGCCCCTGGCCGAGGAGCAATTCGCTCATCGCCTTTTGAATCGGATACACATCGGGCGGCGCCAGCGCGATGCCCAAGCCGAGGCGAAATGTGAGCAAGTCCCGCAGCGTGATCGGGCGATTGGCGGGTTCCGTCTCGTCCAGCGGCCCGTCCAGGCGTTTCAATACCTGCCGATCGGCCAACTCCGGCAGCAGCCGATCCACCGGTTCGTCCAGCCGCAACTTGCACTCTTCTACCAGGATCATCGCCGCGGCGGCCGCGACCGGCTTGGACATGGAAGCGATGCGGAAGATCGTATCGCGCGCTATCAGCTCGGCGCCGCCGAGGGCTTTGGCGCCGATCGCTTCAACGTGCAGCTCGCCGCGCCGGCAGATGAGCGTGACCATGCCGGGAACCACGCCGCTCTCAACGTAGCCGGCCATCACGTCATGCATGCGGCCGAGCCGCGACTTGGAGAAACCGCCGTTGCTCATTCCGCCGTCTGTCCCTCACTCGCTCGGGCGGCCGACGGTTCTGCCGGCGTTGCCTGAGGCGACTTTTCAGAAGCCGCTTCGGCCGCTGATTTCATGGCAGCCAGACCTTCTTCGAATTTGTCCCCGATCATGCGGTCCATGCTGATGCACAACCCGATGGCCTTGCAAACGAAGTTTCGCTCGCCCCACATGCTCCAGGTAACCAGCGTCTGCTCGCCGTCCGGCTTGAAACGGAACTCGGCCGTGTTGACGCCGGCAAACGGACGTACGAATTCCAACTTGATGCCAATTCGCTCTGCGGGCTCGCTATCCATAATCGTCATGCTGCCTTCGCCCACATTGCCGTTACCGGACCACCTGAAAACGGCGCCGGTTCCGGACGAGGGGCCCTCGTAGGAGTTCTTGGCGTCAGGATCGAGTTTCAGCCAGGGCGACCAGGCGTCCCAATTGTGGAAGTCATTGACTTGCGCGAAGACCGCAGCAGCAGGAGCGGCAACAACGATCGACCTTTCCACGCGGAAGTCGGCGGGCTGCATCGCGACGAATGCCGCCAGCACGACGAAGATCGCCGCGACGGCGAGAAAGACCTTCTTGAACATCGAGAGGCCGCCGCAGCAGCGAGCCGCTCTGTCTTGAATCACGGGCGCCGGGGTTTCAACTTGGTCTGCCGACATGGCATTTCTCCTGGGCATTCTTTTCTTGCGACCTATACCGTTCTTGCGACCATGACTTCCGTCAACTCAGGTCGCCACCAGAATCATCCACGAGACGCCGAAACGATCGGCGGCCATGCCGAACCGCGGCGAGAAAAAAGTCTTGGCGAGCGGCATTTGAACCTGCCCGCCATCGCTCAAGGCGGCGAACGCGCGGTCGGCCTCCGCCTCGTTCGCCACGGTCAGCGTCAGTGCAACGCCCTGAAAGGCGGGCTGTCCGGTGCAACGGCCGTCGGATGCCATGATCGTCGATTCTCCCACGCGAAAACTGGCATGCATCACTTTATCCTCGGCGCCGGGCGGAAGCATGCCCGGTTGGTGCGGTTCGGGGCTCTCTTTGAATCGCATCAACCTCTGCACCTCGGCGCCCAGCGTATTGCGGTAAAACTCCAGGGCTTCCTCACAACGGCCGTCGAAGAACAGGTAAGGCTGGATGTGCATGGCGGTTCCTTGTCGAGAGGCGCCGGCGGAGCGCCGGCAATGAATTGTGTAGCGATTGCTAAAATAAATAAGCCGAAGACGGGTGTCAAGCGTATATTGTAGTAATCGATAAAAAACTCAGGAGGAACTCGATGCCCCGCGGGCGTCCGAGAAAATTTGACGTGGAAGAAGCGCTGGACGCGGCGCTGCTGGTCTTTTGGCGGCATGGCTACGAGGGGGCGTCGCTGGCAGCGCTGACCAAGGCGATGGGCGTGAATATGCCCAGTCTATATGCGGCGTTCGGCAACAAGGAGTTGCTGTTCCGCAAGGCGCTCGAACGCTACCTGCAAAGGCCGGCCTCTTATTTGCCCAAGGCGCTCGAGGCGCCGACCGCTCGCGGCGCAGCGGAGCAACTATTCCGCGGCGCGATCGACATGGCCATGAACCCCCGTCATCCCGACGGCTGTCTGCTGGTGCAGGGCGCGCTGACGGCCAGTCCGTCGGCCGAGCCGATCTGCAAGGCGCTGAGCCTGACCCGCGCCGCGGCCGAAGCGGCCGTGCGCCGCCGTTTTGAAGCGGCCATCGCCGCCGGCGATTTGCCCGCCGGCGTCGACGCCGCCATACTTGCCCGTTACATTATCACCGTGATTTGGGGCCTCTCCGTGCAGGCCGCCGGCGGCGCCACGCGTG
This sequence comes from Pirellulales bacterium, assembly GCA_035547635.1. Classification (GTDB taxonomy): domain Bacteria; phylum Planctomycetota; class Planctomycetia; order Pirellulales; family JAICIG01; genus JAICIG01. The sequence continues at coordinate 528 of DASZUP010000542.1, read as the reverse complement.
TGCAGCTCGAAGAAGTGGCTGCGTGGGCCCTGCGGTCGTGGCCAGGAGGGAATGAGCGTGAGTTGTAGTTTTCGATTCTATGTGAAGCGTTGGACCGCGAGATGGGCGGGGGTACTCGTGATGGCGACGCTTTTGTAGACCGAATAAAGCGACGCAGGGCCACCTTGTCTTAGCGTCGAGCGGCAGCCTGATTCAAAGCTGAGTTGCACTTCCGAAGAGTTCTACCTCGGGAGCGCAAACTGGTTTGCTCAAGTCGAACCGCAACCGCACGTGACCGCTTGACGCGTTGATAGCTCGGCGGGTTCTAGTTGCAGACCGCACGATCCCGTCCACCTCCCATCGACGTGCTGGTTTCTTTGATGCGGGCCAGGTGGTGCAGTATGTCGACGCAGCCATTCCCCTTATCCGCTGAATATCTGCTTTCGTGGGAAGCGGCTCACGGAGTTTGGCATACGGCGTGACGACCGCTATTGGCTGAGGCGCGAGCAGTGCCGACCAGACTTCGTCGTGGTGCGCATTCGCCGAACC
>DASZUP010000541.1:0-8147 GCA_035547635.1 Pirellulales bacterium | reverse complement strand
TGAGCATACGCGTCGGTAAAGCGCATCGCCCGAGCGGCAAAACGGTCGATGTTCGGCGTCTCGTAATACTTCGAGCCGTACGCGCCGCAATCCATCCAGCCCATATCATCCACGAGAAACAAGATGACATTGGGCTTGCGCGGCGCATCGGCCGCGTACAAACCGACCGCGGGAAGGATGAGAAAGATGATCGCCGCCGCCAGCCCATTGCGGGCCAAGGTAGTGCTGGACATTCGCTTCTTTCCGCCTGACTGTGATTCAGCTTGAAAGTACGGCAACGCGTTCTAAGGTAGTGAGCCTCGGCGACGATGGCAATCAAGCTAGCCGCGGAGCCGTTTAATCCTGGCTTCGGGCTATCGGACGTCACACAGGTCCGGCAGTCCGCCAGCGAGCCGTCTCGTGGCGCCGCGTCGGCAAACGCAGCGCCGCTTGAAGCGATCGCTCCGTCGCATGGCAACCGAGCGCACGGAACAAAAACAGCCGCACAATCGCAACCCATTTGCCAGTCAGTTCTTAATTGTCGCCTCAATGTGTCGACTGGCAGCTTCTGCGTTAGCGGCCTGGAGATCCTTGCGCGATGTTGAAGCGTCCCCATCAATCTTTTTCAGCCGCACTGTTGGCTTTTAGACCTCAAATCGATTTATATTGAGCAGGCTGCCGACGATGCTGCTTGGTTTTTGCCTTGCCGCTGGGCGGCAGTCGGAAAGTGGCGCGTGCGGCAGCAATTCTCGGCGCAACTGACGGAACAACGATTGCCATGGCCAAACTACGCTTCAGCCAACGTGGTTGCGGTCGGGCCATTGGGGGCCCTTCTTGTATGTACTTGCGATCGGTCTTGCCCTGTCTTTGCGGACCGTGCACCGACATCCTTTCCGCCGCGTTTCCACGTCCCGCGCATTCGCGCCCCTTGTTCCGTAGCGTGTTCCCAACCCCATGCACAAGACAAACAACGAAAGACAGCCCATGAATGTCCTGCAATTCTCGCGTTTACGGTACGGCCTGCTGCTCTGCTTGACGATGGGAATCTTGCTTGCCGCACCCCTAACCGCGTTCGCTCAAGAGCAAGGACAGGCGGCAGGAGAAGAGTCATCCGAGGTGGAAATCCCGGCCGAACTGCAAGAAGCCTTGCGGGCTGAGATCGAGCAGCGCCAGAAGCGTCTCGCCTCGATTCCCTGGGAAGAAGGGCCGTGCGTTTCCAAACTCGGCGGCTGGGCTGAAATCCAAGTGCCCGAGGGTTACCGGTTCACGGGCAGCCAAGGCACGGCGACTTTGATGGAACTGATGGAGAACCCATCGGATCCCTCGGAACTGGGCGTGTTGATGGCCAAGGAGGACGACTACTTTCTGGTGTTTTCGTTCAATGATATCGGTTACGTCAAAGACGACGAACAGGCGGACCTCGACGCCGAAGCGATTCTGGCGAGCATTCGCGCCGGAACCGAAACGGCGAACGCCCAGCGGCGCAGTCGCGGATGGTCGGAAATGCAGATCCTCGGCTGGCTGCGCCCGCCGGCCTACGACCCGCAAACGCATCGCCTGGGCTGGGCTGTCAGCGCGTCGTCCGACGGGCAACAGGTGGCCAACTACGATACGCGCGTCCTGGGCCGCCGCGGCGTGATGTCCGTCAAGCTGGTTTCCAGCCCGGAGCAGATCAATGGCCTGGTCCCGACCGTCAATACGTTGTTGACCGGCTTCACCTTCACGCCCGGCAATACCTACGGCGAATGGCAAGCGGGCGATAAGGTGGCGGCCTATGGCTTGACCGGCCTGATCACCGGCGCTGCCGTGGCCGTGGGGGCCAAGACCGGGCTGCTGGCCAAACTGGGCGTGCTGCTCGCCAAAGGCGGCAAGTTGATTTTCCTGGCGGCGGCGGGACTGATTGCGGCCATTGCCAAGCTGTTTTCCAAAGTCTTCGGCGGCGCCAAGAAAGACGCCGCGTGATGAGTGCTTGGAACGGGCTCAGCGACGTGGAGATGGTTTTCCTCGTGCTGGCCGGCATCTATTGCTGGGAATGCGTCTGTTGGCTTCGGCTTGATGCGGTTTGCTTCAGCTCCGGCTGGGGCGAATGTCGCCCGTTGCGCTCGGCGCCCCCGTTTCAAAACGATCGGGGCCGCCTGGTGTTTACCAATCCGTTGCCCATTGCCCGTTCGTTCGTTTGCCAGCCGTGGCCGATTTCACTGGATCCGCACGGATTGATTATTGACGAGACGGCGACCGCATCGGATGACGGCGCCAGGAAGTCAAGCCGCCGCTGGCTCCCGTATGAGTCGATCAAATCCGTTTCTCGGCAGGAGCGCGACGTACTCGTCAACGGCGCCGTGGCGGCGACGCTGACTTCCGAAGCTCACGCCGAGTTCGTGGCTGCCCGTTTACGGGGCATCGTCGCAGCCGACGCAAGCAACCGCCCGCAAGTTATCGAGGATCTGCTGGATGAACGCACCAGTGTCGAGCAGATCTCTCAGCATCTGCAGCAGTTCCGCCAGGCGGTCTCAACGCTGAGGCTTGGCTGTACGGTGCTGGCCGGTTATGCGTTCGTCGGCGGCCCTGTGCTTTACTATTCGTCGGCGCTGACCTGGCGCCAGTTTGCCGGCTGGTACCTGGCCGGCTTTTTGCTCGGGTGGTTTTATCTCGTCTATCGATGCGACGCGGTGCGCCAGACCATCGGCGCCGAGAAGCGCAGCGCGAGGCTGTGGCATACAGGCATGTTGTTGCTCTCGCCGGCATCGGCGATGCGGTCGGCCGAAGCGCTTTCGCGCAACTTGCTCGCAGGCGCTGAGCCGTTGGCGGCCGCGGCCGTCGTCTGTTCCGCGGACGATTTCTCCCGCTTCGCCGAGACAAGCTTGCGAACGACGCTCTATCCGATCCGCGAAGGCGACTCTGCGCCAGACGTGGCCGCTGAGCGCACGCAGCGCTGGTTCAGCGAGCAGTGCGCGGAGCGCATGCGTCGAGTGATTGATTCAGCAGGGCTTGATTCCGCAGCACTCTTGAAGGAGCCGCACCCTTCGGACGATGCAATCGCGTATTGCCCGCGTTGCCTGCGGCAGTTTTCGCGCGACGAGGGCTGCTGCCACGAGTGCCCCGGCGTGCCGCTTGCGCCGTTTGCACGCGTGTTGGAAAGTGGCGACGTCTCGCTCATCCAACCGCGTAACGATGACGCCGACGGCCGGCTTGCCGAAGCGGCGGTCGATTAGTTCGGATTATTCGTCACTCCGCAATAACCCGACGCGTAAGCGAGCTGGAAAAGCGAGTCTACCTCCCCAACGCTTCCGGTTGGCGTCGATCGCTTCCTCAACAATCTCAGGACTGACCAATAAGCCGGGCCATAGATGTGTCGCCCAGGCAACGCCTCTGTCCAGGCGACGGAGCGTTTTGCGTAGCGGCCGCCGCCCGCCATGCTTGCTCAGAGCGGGGGCGACGACTTGGCTACTGGGCCGCCGAGCGTTCGATAACCCAAGACTGGTCTGAGCGGGAAAGTTCGTTGCTGCGACGGCATGCTCGCCGTAGCACAGGCAACATCAGCGACAGATCGCACCCCAGCAGGCCGGAGCACCAGGCGGGATTCATCTCGACGACCGCCCAGCCTCGCGACGTGATGAAGCCCGCGTCCAGAACGAATGCAGGCGGCAGATTGACTGTGTCGTCCGCGAGCAAAGTGCGACAAAAATCCAGCATTTGTTCCGCTTCAGAAAGAGAAAAAGGCCACTGGCCTTGCGCATTTCGCGCCAGCCAACCGCCGCGGATGTAAGGAGAAAAGGTAACGATCCGCCGCTCTAGTACGATGGTCCGAAATTCGGCGTCCCAATCTACGGGCTCCGCAGCGAGCACGGGCGTTTGGCGGGAGAGAGCGTCGTCGCAGAAGATGTGCCTGCCAGACGCGTACACGGCCGCGTCGAAGAGCTTGGCGGTACAGTCGGCCGGTTTGACGAACTTTGGTTCGGTCAATCTCTCGGCGTCGGCAAGCGTCATAAAATCGACTTGTCGCAGGAGGTATCGCGAGGGAAGTCGTGCGAGTAGATCCAACGATGGCTCGATCAGCGCCAAGCCATGCAGACGTGCGATGCGGAGAGCAACGTCGGTTTGGGCATAGAGTCCGAATTCGCGCCCGTGTAGTCGCCTGGGCCCGCAGCGCCGTTGAAGCCACTGCACCTCCCAGCCCGCGCGTCGCGCATGAGTAGCCAGAAGTCCGGCCTCAGGCCGACACGTTCGCGAAACCAGTAACGTAGTCATTCGAGTTTCTCCAACGAAAATTCAGCGAGCAGAGTATGCCGGCGATCGGCGCAAGACGCGGTCGGTCCCGCGTTACAGCGGTCGGCGGGACGTTTTCAGCGAGGTGATATAGCAGGGGCCAGGGGCGGCATGCCGCCGACCGACGACGAGGCGCCGCGTTTCGCGAACCGTGCAGCGCAGAGCGGAACCCGACCTCGCGATGCGCGAAGAACTAAGAAGTGGAGATTGCCGATCGCCGAACGCTCGCCACAAACCGGAATGGGCGGGAGTTCTTCAAGCTCCGCAGAGGCGCCCCGAAAGGGCGTTTTCCCATGAGAATCGCGGCGGAACGCGCCGCCCGATCAATCGCCGGCGAGCCATTTAGCGGCTCGTTCCGGCGATCTTGAAAAGAGAGTACCCGCACGGGGAGTCGAACCCCGGTTACTGGGCTGAGAACCCAGCGTCCTAGGCCACTAGACGATGCGGGCAGGCAAGCGACTCGCTCCAGGGAGCCATCGCTCGTGCGTGGCAGAACGATAAAAACTACCCGACGTCCGCCGGGCTGTCAACTGCTGTGTAACACCCATTTTGCTGCCGCGCCGCACGTTGCCTGGCGCCGCTGGAGCCAAGTCGGCCAGCCGGCGCACGGCACGCGCGGCCGCCGCTACTGTTCGTCCCCTTGCAGGTCGAATTCCGACTCGCGCCAGCGCTCGAGCATGGCCTCGGTCTCGCGGCTGTGCTCGCGACGGCTGGCCTGTTGATCGGCCTGCAATGCGGCCAGGATCATCCGCCGCATGGCAAAATCGAGCTTCTCGTGAAGCGGCCAGAGCTTGGCCAAAGCCTCGGCCGATTCCTGATGCTTGCCCTGCCGGGCGAGCACCACGCTCTGGCCGGCCAGGCCGAAGGCCCGCAGTTCCGGATCGTCCGATTCGGCGAACTTGCGGAATAATTCCATCGCCTCGGTTTGCCGGTCTTGATACAGATAACGACGGGCCAGATCCTGCCTGGCCAGGAGGATCTCGTGCTCGGCTTCGGGCCAGAACTCTTCCACGCTTTTGAGCCATTCCTCGCTGCCGCTGATCTTGGCGAACACCAACTGATCGTGGGCGGAATTCATTTTGGCCACGTTTGCCTGCGGGGCGCCGGATAACAGAAACTCAGGCCGCGTGAGCCAGCTTATCAGCCCGCCCGCCATAAACGCCGCGACGGCCGCCGCAAAGAACCGGAACCAACGCTTGCGCGAACCGGCCGCTTGAATGGCGGAGGTTCGCATCACGGCCTGCAACCTGCCGGTCGCCGCCTGGCGGGCGGCGAGCGTCTCGTCAAAGCCGTCGGCTCCTTCGAGATCGGCGAGCGACTCGGCCCAGTCCTCGCTGCCGGGCAGTTGCAGCGCTCGCAATTCGGTCAGCAACTCTCGCGCGTTGGCGTACCGCTTTGACGGCTCCTTGGCCAGCATCTTGTGCACAATCCGGCACAACGCCGGCGGCAGATCGGGACGCTGGCTTTCCAGCGGTTCGGCCTGCGAGTTGACATGCTGCACGGCCACGCTGAGCGCCGTTTCGCCGCGAAACGGCAGCGTGCCGGCCAGCATCTGGTAGCAAGTCACGCCGAACGAATAAATGTCGCTGCGCGGGTCGAGCGCGCGCCCTTCGACCTGCTCCGGGCTCATATAGAGCGGCGTGCCCATCGTCACGCCAACCTGAGTCAGGTGCGCGGCGTCTCCCGTCAGCCGGGCCAGGCCGAAGTCGGCCACTTTGACCTCGCCGCTACGAGCCAGCATGATGTTTTCCGGCTTGATATCGCGGTGTACGATGCCTGCGGTCGAAGCCTTGTACAACGCCGCAGCCACCTGGCACATGATGGCGGCGGCCTGCTTCAGTGCAGGTGGACCTCGCCGGACCATCAGCTCTTGCAGGTTCTGCCCTTGCACATACTCCTGGGCGATGTAATGGATGCCGTCCACGCTACCGACGTCGTAGATCTGCACGATATTGGCATGGATCAACGAGGCCGCCGCCTGCGCTTCATTATGGAAACGCCGCACATAGGTCTCGTCTTTGGCCAGCTCGCTCTTGAGCACCTTCACGGCCACCTGTCGGCGCAGCGAGCCTTGCTCGGCCAGGTAGACCTCGGCCATCGCGCCGCGCCCCAGCCGCCGCAGCAGGCGGAAATCGCCCAACTGGCGGCCCGACAAGTCCGTTTCGGCGGACGCCTCAGGAGTGTTTGGCGTGGAGTCGGCCATGCGTTCCAGTTTATCGCACGCCGAGGTTTGAAAGCCAACCATCGGCGCCGGCATCAGCAATTGGCGAAGGGCCTGCAAGCGGCCGGAAAGAACTTCCACACTTTTAATTGCCCTCACCTGGCCTCTCCCAGCGGGAGAGGGATTGGAATGCGGAAGTTATTTCTCGTCTGTTCCGTACACGGCTAGTTCTTGTGTTTGCCGCCCGGAAAGACGTGTCCGACCGCTTCCATCGGCGCCTTGTAGAGCGACGTTCGCGCCGTCACGTAGAGCGTCTTAAAGTCCTTGCCGCCGAAGGTCACGTTGGCCGGCTGCTCGGGGAAGGCGATGATGCCCAACAGCTTGCCCTCGGGGTTGAAGACCTGCAGGCCCAGGCCGGAGGTAATATACAGATTGCCTTTCGAGTCGATCGTCAAACCGTCGCCGCCTGTCCCGCTTTTGCCTTCGGCCTGCTTCAGCCGGCAGAAGACGCGGCCTTCGCCCAGCTTGCCTGGACCTTCGACCGGATAGGCCATCATCTCTTCCTGCTGGCTGGGAATGACGTACAGCGTCTTTTCATCCGGCGAGAGGATCACGCCGTTGGGCGCCTTGAGATCGTCGAGCAAGCGGCTGACCTTGCCTTCGCTCGAGATGTAATACACGGCCGTCACGCCTTGCGGCAGCGGGTCGGGCGCCCGGAAGTGAGGATCCGTGAAATAGACGCCGCCGGAGCGATCGATCACCAGGTCGTTCGGAGCGTTGAAGCGTTTGCCTTGGTACGTTTCCGCCAGCGGCCGCACGGTTTTCCCATCGGCGGAGACGGCCGTAATGCGACCGTCCATTTCGCAGCAGAACAATTCGCCCGCCGCGTTGAACATCGTCCCGTTGGTGTGGTTCGACGGCTCGCGAAAGACCGACAGCTTGCCCGCTGCATTCACCTTGTTGATGCGATTATTGGGAATGTCGCTGAAGTAGACGTTGCCTTCCGCGTCGGCGGCCGGCCCCTCGGTGAACATGAATCCGCCGTGGACTTTGACGATCTCGCCCACCGGGCCGATGTGCGGAATCTGCGGCTCGGCGGCGATGCTGCCGGTAGCAAACTCGCATAACATCGCGGCCAGCAAGCAACGGAAGACATTTACGAACATCGGCGAATTCCTCCAGGTAGTCGTTCGACAATCGCCGCCGGCCGAGACCGCAAGCGGGACGGGGCGGGACAGGATGCAAGCTCTTCGCAGCCCTCTCAGAGTATCCTTCGCCCTTCAAGCCCGCAACCGTCAGGCGGGCTCGCTCACGCCCGAGGCCGGACGATCAGAAAATCCTGATCGCAAGAGAAGCGAAAGCCGCCGTTGCCGTCAGCAAAATGCTGGTGCAGATAGTCGGCGACTTCTCGGCGCAGCGGGGGGCGAATCGAACTTTGCTCGGCATTCGGCTGGGCATTCAGCTCGGGGGCGGCTTGCAGCGAGGGCGAGTTGAGGATGAATTCGGCAATGGCCGCGGCCGTAGCAAAGTCGGCCGACTTGATGACTGCCGGAACGGTTTCCAACTCCACCTCGTAACGCTGCCCCGCCGCCTCTTGGAAGGCCTGGCCGAGTTGCTGCAGATTGAACTGCGGCCCGTAGAAGTGATCCAGCATCTGCATGCAGTCGGAGCGGTGGTTCTGCACCAAGACTGCGAGCGCACCTTGCGGAGACAGCCACGAGGCCAGCTTGATCAACGTCGG
>DASZUP010000540.1:0-1977 GCA_035547635.1 Pirellulales bacterium | reverse complement strand
CGAGAGCCACATCAGCCACGGCAAACAGGCCGCCGTCGCGTCGGGCAAGAGCGGCATGCTGAACCGCAGAAAACCGTACGTGCCGATCTTCAGCAGAATGCCGGCCAACAGCACGCTGCCGGCCGTCGGCGCCTGCGTATGCGCCAACGGCAGCCAGGTGTGCAGCGGAAAGAGCGGCACCTTGATGGCAAACCCGGCGAACAAGGCCAGGAAGATCCAAAGTTGAACCGAAGGATCGAGCGGATGGGCCCGCAGGTGTTCGACCAGCGTGGGAATAGAAAACGTGAGCGTGCCGTCCGGCGATTGATACGAATCCCAAATCACGATCGCCAACAGGCCCAGGAAGGTGAGCATGCTGCCGGCTAGCGTGAACAAGAAAAACTTGATCGCCGCGTAACGCCGATCTTCGCTCCCCCAGATGCCGATCAGGAAGAACAGCGGGATCAGCGTGAACTCGAAGAAGATATAGAACAAAATCAGATCGCGCGCGGCGAACACGCCCAACATGCCGCACTCCAAGAGCAACAACAGCGAATAGAACGCCGGAGCCCGATCGGAAATGGCCTCCCAACTCACGAGGATCGAGGTGAGCGTCAACAGAGCACTTAAGCCGAAGAACCAGACGCTCAGGCCGTCGAGGCCGAGGCTGAAACTGACATCGATGCCCGACGCTTTGGCCAGCCACGCGGCTTCGAAGACTTCGCTCCCTGCCGCCGGGAACTTGTATACCAGCCAGCCCGCCATGCCGAGCGTAAGCAGGCTGACGGCCAGCGCGATTCGCCGCGCGACCGACTGGCCGGCTTCGGCCAGGATCCAGATCAACGCCGATCCGGCCAGGGGCAGGAAGACGGTCAAGAGTAAGAGGGTCGGCATGCGGGGCGTGAGGGTGATTGGGGGTTAGTGGTTGGGGATTACGATGCCGGCCACATCAAGAGCGTACCGATCAGCACGACGAGTCCGAGCATCATGGCTAAGGCGTAGAACTGAACGAGCCCGTTTTGCAGCGGGCGCAGCATGGCGCCGAAGGCGGGCGGCAAGCGGCCGGCGAGGTTCACCAGGCCGTCGATCCCCTTCTCGTCGAACCAATACGAGACGTTGGCCAGCAGCCTCAACGGCGCTACGATCAAAGCGTTGTAGATCTGGTCGATGTAGAACTTGTTGTACGAGAGCTTATAGAACGACACTTGATAGAGCCGGGCCGCGCGCATCCAAACGCTGACTTCTTCGATCTGGCGGCGTTCGCCCAAGTACAAGAACGCGGCGATGCCGATTCCGCTGAGAGCCAGGATCGTGCTCAGGGCTTCCACCTGAAAATGGCCCGCTTCATCGTGCGAGCCGGCCGCCAGACCACTGAACGCCAATGACGGCGTCTGGTGCAGGAAGCCGCCGAAGATTTCTGTAAAGCTGTTCACATACCAGCCGACACCGAGTGCGAACACAGCCAGAATCACCAGCGGCCCGACCATCGCCCAGGGCGATTCGTGAGCGTGATGCCCGGCTTCGGGGGCGACGCGCATCTCGCCGTGGAACGTCATGAAGTAGGCGCGGAAGGTGTAGAGCGAGGTCAAGAAGGCCGTGAACATGCCGGAGTAATACAGCACGGTATACAAGGAAAACTCCAGCGACGTGCCGGCCAACAGCACAATGTCGTCGTGGCCGCGATCGTGGACGGCGGCGAGAATGGCGTCTTTGCTGTAAAAGCCCGCGAATGGCGCCACGCCGCACAACGCCAGTGCGCCGGCCAGAAACGTCAGGTGCGTCCAGGGCATGATTCGCCGCAGACCGCTGAACTTCTGCATGTCGCTGGTATTGCCCATGGCGTGCATTACGCTGCCCGAGGCGAGAAACAATAGCGCCTTGAAGAAGGCGTGCGTGAACAGATGGAACATGCCGGCGCCGATGCCGGTGAGCAATCCCGTACCGACGCCGAGGAACATATAGCCGAGTTGGCTGACGGTCGAATAGGCCATCACGCGT
>DASZUP010000539.1:0-13608 GCA_035547635.1 Pirellulales bacterium | reverse complement strand
GGACGCAAGCGAACCTTGTGAATAGTTGATTTCGTTGGCGGCGGCCGTCGCATTGACGATTGCCGTCGCAGCGGGAACCAAATCGAGTACGGGCGCCAGGTTCTGGAAGGAAACCGTCTGCAGGCCGCTGGAACCCGTGATCACGCTGCTGCCGTCGCCGTTGTTGGGTCCGACGCCGTAGACGTCGCTGGTTTGCACGTCGCCGCCGGTTTGCACGAGTTGGAGCTGGTTGAAGCCGGCCCCGCCGTCGTAGCGAATGCCACTGGGAACGCTCACCAGCCCGTTAGAGCTGTCGACGATCAGCGTATCGTTGCCGCCCAGCCCCTCGAGGTTGAGCTGCTTGAGATCGGAATACTGGAAAGAGCCGAGAACGACGCCGTTGAGGGAAAGCGTCGCCGTCGTATTGCCGGCATCGGAACTGATCCGGAACGTATCGTCCTCGTTGGCGTAGTCCTGGTCTCCCTGAACGGTCAACACCCCGTCCGTGAAACTCAGGAAGGCGCCCATTGTATTGATCAAGCCGAATCCCGAAGTAAAGTCGTAACCTGCCGTAGAGATGTCGATGGCGCTGTTCTGGAGCAAGCTCTTGACGGAAGCCGGCGTTTGAGCCTGGCTGAGGCCGTTGGCATATTCCAACAGCAGCGCGGCGATCGCAGCGGCGTTCGGCGCAGCCGCCGAGGTGCCGAAGAAGCTGGTGAAGCCGGGCGTGGCCGTGCTGACGCCGTCGAGCGCCGTGATGTCGGGCTTGTTGATCACCTGTACCGACGGCAACGGATTGCCTGACGAGTCGAACACTCGCGTGACGGGCCCGACGCCTGTGAACGATTCAGGCGAAGTCGGGTTGGAGTTTGGCGAGGCGGCGACGGTAATCTCGCTTTCGCTGTTGCCGTGGCCGAAGTCGGCGCCCGAGATGAAGGCGCCTGCCTCGTTGAGGAAATCATTGATCGTGGGAACGGCCGTATTGCCCACGCTGCCGAGATACTTGAAGCGGCCCGGCGCCGGCCCGGAGACGAGTTCCACCGCGATCCGCGCATTGAGCGGCGTGGCATTTGGATTGTTGACCGAAAGAATCTGTCGCGCGACTTGGGTGGCCGTGTTGTCGTCGACGCCAGAAGCCAGCACCGTCGTGCCGTCGTCGCTGATGATATAAAAGTTGACCTGGCTGGCTACCGATCCCCAGACCTGATCAAACTGAAAGACGAAGGTGCTGGATCCGGGGTTCAGCGTGATGCTCTGCGTCAGGCTGACGCCGGCGCCGCTGTCGAAATCTTGCCAGTCGCCGTTGATTCCCGCCACCGTTCCGGCAGTTTGTCGGAAGACCGATTCATAACCAGCCACGCCGCGATTGCCGGCGGTGGCAAAGCAGATCACCCCTGAATTAACGGCATTGCGGATCGCCTGCGACGCCTGGCCTTCTTCGTACGCGGGCTCCAGCGTGTTGCCGGCGATGTCGTCGACGATGATGTCCACGCCTGAGGCCACCAGCGTATTGACGGCCGTCGCCAAGGCCGCATCGCTGCCGCCGAAGCTGGCGAATTTGAGCGTGGCGCCCGGTGCGATGTCGTAAATCTCCTCCATCATGGCCCGGCCTTCGCTGCCGCCCCCGGCAATCAGAATCTGGGTTTGCGCTCCGGGAGGCAGGTCCCCGCTGGCCTGTGACGTGGCGTAGCCGGTCGCTCCGTCAGAAATCACGCCAATCCGAATTCCCGTGCCGTCCACGCCGAACAGGAGTTTGGCCAGGTCGGCCTGCAGCGTGGCCTCCGCTTCGTTGGCGACTGACCCCTGCGCGTTGACAGTTCCCTGGTTCCAGAGGGGCAGAACGGATACGGTGTACTGCGACGTGGCGACGTCGGGCAGGCTGCTGAGCGGCAGGAAGCCGTCGATGAGCATCTGCGACGCGGCCAGCGTCGTGAGCGTCATGTGGTCGTCCTGCAAGGCCTGCACGAAGGCGTTGAAGTCGTACTGGCCGCGCACCTCGACCTGAATGCTGTCGCCCACGAACGTGTAGCGGTCGCTTTCTGCGGGGGCGAAGTCTTGCGGGGCGCCGCCGCCGGCAAGATAGGTCTGATATTCGGCGTAAATACCGTTCAGATCATGCCCGGCGTTGGGGAACGGCGTTATTGATAGCAACGCACGCTCTTCAAGTAGATCAATTCCTAGGCGCCGGTAGCGCTGGAATATGCCGTTCATTGGTTGAGACGCTTTATTTCGCGTGGCGCTTGAACGACGCGACGCCTGCCCGTTTCGCAAGACCGTTGGAAGGAGAAATGTCATGGTCGGGGCCCTTGAGTTCAAGCTGCGTAAACGGAGCCCGTGCGCAACGATCCCCTCGGTCGCCAGGCAGAACCGTTTGCAAGTCAACGCTAGATGCTTTCCAGCCTCACGTGTGGACCGAAAGACCGCTTGCATACGGCCTGCCGTCGATTGGCAGAATGTAGCCGATAGGCAGTCTGGGGGAGCATTCTAGGGCCAGGAAGTGTGAATAGCAATATCCTACGGGAAACATTTTTAATTGAGTGATTCTCACTTGTTGATGCGCGCCGGAGTATGCTGCGGAGCGTCCTAAGATCTGCTTTAACTTTGAGACGAAAGGACGGCTGCTGCCGGAACGGCGGGCGCCGAATTCGCGGGCCAATACCGCCCAAAAACGAGGCGAACTCGGAAGCTGGCGGCAGGCAGACCCAGCTCGGCGGTCGCAAACTATTAGCGCACGATATCGATGCCGGCGTGGTCCAGCATCCAGGCGTAGCGTCGCGATATGACCCAAGCAAGAAGTAATGCCGCCGCGCCGCTCGGCAATCGAAACGCGCCCAGCGGCGAAACCGCGGCCAGCGAAAACAAGCCCAACAAGAATGTTGCTGCGAGCCAGCCAGCGAAAACCAGGCGATTCGCGGTATCGTTGGTGGAATCCGACGCCCTGAGGCAGCAGCCGAATAAGTACCAGGCGAACGCCGCCAGGCAGACGCCGGCCAAGCCAGCGATCGTGTCGAATAGCGACCGCCCGCCGAGCAATGCGCCGATGACATTCAAGGCCAGCATGGCGGGAATCGCGGCGGCCGCGCGCCAAAGCGCTTGGGCGAAAAGCGAGCGTAACAGCTCGCGGAAGCCAACCGGAAAATATGCGTGCCAGGCGCGCCCGCACGATCCCATGCTCGAAACGCTGAATATCGCTGCAAGCAGCCCGGCGGCGTTCAATAAGCAGGCTAGAAATTCCCAGGCCTGATCTCTTGTATCGCTTGCGCAGCAAAGCGACAGCCCTGCTGCCGCGGCGAACGCCAGCCCGGTAACCCAGAGTCGAGTCCAGTAAGGCTGGCCGGGACTGACGCACTCCAAGAGCAAGCGTTGCCGCTCGGTCAACCGTGCCGCAACAAACCGCTCGACCCAGCCCAGCCGCGCCCAGTCGCGCGGACGGCAAAAGTCTTTCGGTACTATGACATTCAGCCCGGCTGCGCCTTCGGCAGAAGCAAGCTGCGACTTGCGGCGAGTGGCGGCAGCGAGTGCCCGCCGCCGCGGCTCCCAAAAAAGCGGCGTCGCGAGACGCAGGCTTCCGTCGATAGCCGCGATCGTTGCGCGGCCGTCGGAAAAGGCAAACTCGCGGATCGCAAATCTGCCGCCGAACCAGCGGCCCGCCAGGCCAATTACCGTTGCCGCCGGCAACAAGAAAAGGTCACGCCGCCGTAGGTTTTGACGAGCTGGTCGATTGAGATCTGCACATCGATTCCTCGAGCAGCCTATTCCGGCGCCAACAATATCGCTCAGGTCACACCGGCCCAGACCGTTTGCCGGCTGGTCTTTGATTCTAGCCGGCTGATCGCCGAGGGGCGAGGCAGTGCCGCGTCTAACCATTCGCGCAAACTCCGCGGCGGCCAAGGTTCGGTGCGGCGTCGGAAATCTTCATTCGTCGAGTCGCCGTCGACTAATTTGCCGGCAGCCAGTTCAACCGTACTCGCAAACAATGTCAAAAAATATGCTTGTGGTCGGTCCGGCTCGCCTCTACCATACGCGGAATTATAGAGGGCAGCGCCGCCGAGTCGGCGCTGAAGGGTAGCTATCAGCGCTGAACTCGGGCATCTGGCGTGCGACCGCCGCTCGAGGCGCTTTCACCTGCAGGAAAGGGCAACTGCAATGAGCATCGAGTGGCTGCGTTCGGTTCGTGACGAATTCTTCTTTCAATTGCGCTCCTCGAAGCGAGACGGTCGTCGCTTCCGTCGCCGACGGCCGCTCGCAAGGGCGGAAAGGCTTGAAGGGCGCACGCTGCTTTCGGCCGGGGAACTTGATCCCAGCTTCGGCATTGACGGGAAAGTGCTGACTGATATCCCCACTCCGGGCACGTACGACAACGCGCGCGATATCGTGGCCTACCAGTCTGACGGCAAGGCGATTGTCGTGGGCTTTTCAAGCCCGCCCAGCATGGTCGCCGTGCGCTACGACGCCGACGGCACGCTGGATCCGACCTTCGGCGAAAATGGCATTGCACGCATCAAAATCGGGAGCTATAGCAATTCGCTAAGCATCGCAGTCGACAGCGCTGATCGCATTCTTCTCGCCGGTGCTTCGAACCAGAGCGGGATGGCCGCCGACTTTGCCGTGGCTCGATTGACGCCTTCGGGCGCCCTCGATACGAGTTTCAACGGCAGCGGCGAGCAGACGGTCGACTTCGGCGGTACGACCGACGTCGCGACGAGCGTGGCCGTGGACAGCGCTGACCGCGTGATCCTCTGCGGTTACTCGCTCCAGAGCGGGACGGGCGCCGACTTCGCCGTGGCGCGGTTGACGGCCACGGGGACGCTCGATGCGAGTTTCAACGGCAGCGGCAAACAGACGATCGACTTCGGCGGAGAAACTGGGGATTATGGCCAAAGCGTGGCCGTGGACAGCGCGGACCGCGTGCTTATCGCCGGCAATTTGGAGCACAGTTCGACGGACTCCGACTTCGCCGTGGCGCGGCTGACTGCCGCCGGGGCGCTCGACGCGAGTTTCAACGGCTCCGGCAAGCAGACGGTCGACTTCGGCGGCCAGTATGGCGACACCGAGCAAGGCATGGCCGTGGACAGCGCCGACCGGGTGGTCATCGGCGGCTACTCGGACCAGGGCGCCACGCACGCAGATTTCGCCGTGGCGCGACTGACCGCAGCAGGCGCCCTCGACGTTAGTTTCAACGGCGACGGCAAACAGACGGTCGACTTCGGCGGGACGTATGACTTTGGGAGAAGCGTGGCGGTCGACAGCTCCGATCGGGTGCTCATCGCCGGCGAGTCGGACCAGGTCACGACGACCGGTTACGACTTTGCCGTGGCGCGCCTGACCACCGCCGGCGTCCTCGATACGAGCTTTTCGGGCGACGGCAAGCAAACGGTCGATTTCGGCGGCACGGACGAATATGCGATGAGCGTGTCGCTGGACAGCGCCGGCCGCGTGCTGCTCGGCGGAACTTCGAATCAGCCGGCAACCCATCTCGACTTTGCCGCCGCGCGGCTCGACAGCGACGGAACGCTTGATCCGGCCTTCGGCGTCGACGGTCGCGTGACGACCGACATTGGCTCGCCGGGCAATGATTTCGGGCGGCAGGTCGTCGCGTACCAATCCGACGGCAAAGTCGTCATGGCGGGCTCTTCGGGGAACAAAATGGTTGCCGTCCGCTACAACGCAGACGGCGCCTTGGATGCGACCTTCGGAGTAAACGGGATCGCGCGCGTCGACTTCAACGTCAACACCGCTGCCTATAGCGTGGCAATAGATAGCGAGGGTCGGATCATCATCGCCGGCTACGCGCAACAGAGCGCAACGGGCGCCGACTTCGCCGTGGCCCGCCTGACGCCTTCGGGAGCCCTCGACACGAGTTTTTCCAGCGACGGCAAGCAGACCGTCGATTTTGGCGGTACGGTCGATCTCGGCGATAGCGTGGCCGTGGACAGCGCCGACCGCGTGATTATCGCCGGCTACTCGCAACAGAGTGCGACGAGCTATGACTTTGCCGTGGCGCGATTGACGAGTACAGGCGATCTCGATGCGAGTTTTTCGGAAGACGGTAAGCAGACGGTCGATTTCGGCGGTACGTTGGACCGCGCTTCCGGCGTTGCAATTGACAGCGCCGACCGTGTGGTCGTGGTCGGCTACACCTTCCAATACGCCACAGGCTACGATTTCGCCGTGGCGCGGCTGACCGACTCAGGCGACCTTGACGCGAATTTTGCTGGCGACGGCAAGCAGACGGTCGATTTCGGCGGTGGCGATTTTGGCTTCGGAGTGGCGATAGACCGCAACGACCGCGTGCTCGTTGACGGCTACTCGAATCAAGGCGCGACCAGAAACGACTTCGCCGTGGCGCGGCTCTCCAGTTCCGGCGAACTCGACGCAAGCTTTTCGGGAGACGGCAAGCAGACGGTCGATTTCGGCGACACGTTCGACGAGGCGACGAGCGTGACCGTGGATAACGCTGACCGCGTGCTTTTGGGCGGCTATGTGCAGCAATCCGCTACAGGCTTCGACTTCGCCGTAGCGCGGTTAACGCCTACAGGCGAACTCGACGCGAACTTCGCCGGCGATGGAAAAGCGACCGTCGACTTCGGAGGCGCGAACGATCGCGCCTACGGGGTGGCCGTGGACAGCGCGGGCCGCCTGCTCGTCGGCGGCCAGTCGGACCAAGGCATCGCAACGTACTCCGACTTCGCGCTCGCGCGGTTGTTGACGAATTCTCCTCCGACGGCCAACGCCGGCGGGCCTTATGTCGCCGACGAGGGAGCTCCGTTGACGTTGGACGCCTCGGCGTCGGCCGATCCCGATCAAAGCACTGCCAGCCTGACTTTTCAATGGGATTTGAATTACGACGGCGCCGCCTTCAACGTCGACGCGACGGGCATCTCGCCCACGGTGACGTTTGTGGACGACATTGCCACGCGCACCATCGCCCTGCGAGTGATCGACGCCGACGGCGCGAGCGACATCGTTACGACGACGCTCACGGTCAACAACGTCGCCCCGGTGATTGCCAGCTTCGACAATGTCACCTTTGGCGCGCCGATTATCTCTCCGGACGTCGGAGGCGTACCCGGGCAGACGCTCCTGTTCTCCGGCGCCTTCACCGACGCGGGGACGCTGGACGCCCACGCGGCTACGGTGGACTGGGGCGACGGCAGCGCCGTGTCGGCGCTGCCGTTGACCGATGGGGCAGGGTCGGGAACGATCTCCGGCAGCCACATCTATGCGGCCGCCGGCTCGTACCACATCCAGGTGACAGTGACTGATGACGACGGCGGCGTTGAAGTTAAGAGCTTTGACGTTACGGTCGCCGATGCAGCGCTATTGCCCGATACATGTCATGCAGGAGAAACAGCCCTTTACGTCGGCGGCACGACGGACGCCGACAATATCCAAATCAACTCGCCCAGCTGCAATGGGACGGTTGACGTGACGATCAATTGTGCTTCAGTCGGCGCTTTCGCTCCGAGTTCCCATGGCCGCATCGTCGTCTTCGCGCAAGCGGGCGACGATGTTGTTCAGATCTCAGGCAGCGTTAGCAATTCGGCCTGGATTTACGGCGGTGACGGCAATGACTTGCTCCTTGGGGGCGCCGGCAACGACGTGCTGCTGGGCGAGAACGGCAATGACTTGCTGCTCGGGGGCGGCGGCCGCGACCTGCTGGTCGGAGGCGGCGGAGCCGATCTGATCATCGGCAATTCCGGCGACGATATCCTCATCTCAGGCTGGCTCGATTTTGCCAACCGCGACCAGGCGATCTGCGATATCATGAATGAATGGACTTCGGCTGACGACTACCAGACGCGGACTGCGGCGCTCGCCAACGTGCTCGTACCGGGCGGCACGGTCCTCGATGCCGGGGGGGACCACGACTTGTTGATTGGCTCAAGCGGCGACGACTGGTTCTTCTTCGACCAGGCGCACGACCTGGCGATCAACTGGAAAGGGGAGGCCGTCGTCAACCTCCCTGATGGGCTTCAAGACGCTGGCTAACGCCGTTGCGCCAAAGTCCTCGGCATGCAGAAATCCGCCTTCGAACGTGACATGCCGATGCACGCCGCGGGAGCGTGCTTGGCGACAAGTTGAACGAGTTCTGCGGTCTTTTGGCCCGGCAAGAACTGGTTGGAGCCGGCAAAGGCTGCAGCACTCCGGAGCGTTCTGCCAAACGGTTGCGACCGGCTGAGAAAACAATGCGTCATGACAGACGCGAGGAGGGGCGAGACGCGCTAGCTGGCGTGTCGGGCGACGCGCAACTGAGCTCGGGCTTGCGTTTCGGCCCGATCGCGAATGGTCATCAGCTCGGGCGTGTTCGCCGGACGGCGGCGAGCAGACTCAAGCTGCTCCATGGCGACTGCCGGATCCAACTGTGCGGCCGGTAAGGCGCGGTTCGTCAGCACAGACACGACGTTGTCTACAACCTGCACGAAGCCGCCGTCGAGATAGTAGCGGCGGACGCGCCCCTCGGTCGTCACTCGCATTTCGCCGAAGCCCAGGCGTCCGATCATCGGACTGTGCTTCGGCGCGATTCCGATCTCTCCGTCGAACAGCGGCAGCGCGACGAACTCGGCTAACTCGTCAAGCAGCGTCATCTCGGGCGTGACCACCATCAGGCGCAAATGCCCGTCATGCGCGTGAGGGGAGCCGGCGTGGTCAGCGTGTTGTTCGGCCATGGGAGACTGTGGTGTCGGGTGTTAAGAGGTCGGAAGTCAAAAGTCGGCAGGCTTGTCGGTTTCCGCCTGCCGATTGCCGTCTGCTTCCTCGTCGATCGCCGGTTTCTTGGCGGGCTACTTCTTGGCGGCCAGCTTCTTGGCTTGCTCTTCAGCCTGCTCAATGGGGCCGACGTACATGAACGCGTTTTCGGGCAGGTGGTCCCATTTGCCGTCGGCGATTTCCTCGAAGCTGCGGATTGTGTCCGCGAGGCTGGTGATCTCGCCGGGCTTGCCGGTGAAGACCTCGGCCACAAGGAACGGCTGCGACAAGAATCGCTCCATGCGACGGGCGCGATGCACAACCAGCTTGTCCTGCTCGCTCAACTCGTCGACGCCCAAAATGGCGATAATGTCTTGCAGTTCGCGGTAACGCTGCAACGTGCGCTGCACGCGACGGGCGATGGCATAGTGCCGCTCGCCGACATACTGCGGATCGAGAATGCGGCTGGAGGAGGCCAGCGGATCGACCGCCGGATAAATGCCCTTCTCGCTGATCGAACGTTCCAGGTACAAGAACGCGTCGAGGTTGCCGAAGGCGGTCGCCGGCGCCGGGTCGGTCGGGTCGTCGGCCGGCACGTACACGGCTTGCACCGAGGTGATGGCGCCCTTGGACGTTGAAGCGATGCGTTCCTGCAAGGCGCCCATTTCCGTCGCCAACGTCGGCTGGTAACCCACGGCGGAAGGCATGCGGCCCAACAAGGCGGACACTTCGGAGCCGGCTTGCGAGAAACGGAAGATGTTGTCGATGAACAGCAGCGTGTCGGCGCCGGTCGTGTCGCGGAAGTACTCGGCCATCGTCAACGCCGAAAGGGCCACCCGCAAACGGGCGCCGGGCGGCTCGTTCATCTGGCCGAAGACCATGCAGGTCTGCTCGATCACGCTGCGGCCGGTGTCGCCGATCTTGGCTTCCTGCATTTCGAGCCACAGGTCAGTGCCTTCGCGCGTCCGCTCGCCGACGCCCGCAAACACCGAGTAACCGCCGTGGGCGCTGGCGATACGGGCGATCAGTTCAGTCAGGATCACCGTCTTGCCCAGCCCTGCCCCGCCGAACAAACCGGCCTTACCGCCGCGGACGAACGGCGTCAGCAGGTCGACGACCTTGATGCCGGTTTCGAACAATTCCGTCTCGGTCGACAAGTCCGTGACCGGAGGTGCGTCGCGATGGATACTCCAACGCTCATCTGCATCGACCGGGCCGCGGCCGTCAACAGGCTCGCCGATCAGGTTGAACACGCGCCCGAGCGTGGCTTTGCCCACGGGCACCTGCACGGGGTTGCCGGTATCGACGCATTCCTGGCCGCGGACCAGGCCGTCGGTGCCGCCCAAGGCCACGCAGCGGACGCGACCGCCGCCGAGGTGCTGCTGCACTTCACCGACCAGGTTGATCTTAATGCCCTTGTGTTCCGAAGTAATTCTTACGGCGTTATAAATTGCCGGCAGGCTGTGCGGCGGGAACTCGACGTCGAAAGTCGAGCCGATGATTTGCGTGACGTGGCCGACGTTCGTGCCATTCGTCGGATGAGCGGTAGTCGTTGCCATGATGATGCTTTGATTCAGAGATTCGTGGTTTACTTCTGGCTATTGTTAAGCGTTGGCTTTTGTTGAGCGTTGGCTTTTGTTAAGCGTTGGCTTTTGTTGAAAGGGGATGTTGGGATAGGGAGGAGATCAGGGGACAGGAAGAGAAGGTTGAGTTTCTATTGGCGGCGGTTGAGTTCGACACGGCGAAAGTCGGCTCGTTCTTTGGCAAAGTTGATCAGGATTCCGACGCGGAGGTTTGTCGCTTTCAGGTACGAACGCAGGCGAGCATAGTCCACCTTAGTCAATTCTTCGATCGCCTTATTCTCAACGATCACTCGGCCGGAAACTAGCAAATCGAGTCGATGCTTGCCTACCAGTTTTCCGGCGTAGTAGATGCAAATTTCCTCTTCAGTCTCGATGTGTAGTCCGCGATTGACTAACTCAAGGATCATCGCATTCTGATAAACGCTCTCGATGAATCCTGGTCCTAGCTCTTGGTGTACCGCGATAGCGCAGTGAATAATCGTTTCCGTCAGCTCCTCTTCCAAATACCCGCCCTCAGGCTGCCCCATCGTTGAACCCCCTCTGGCGAGCGCCCCGCGGAACCGCTCCTTAACAAAATCCCCCCTTATCTCCTCTGTATCTCCTTATCCCCCTTTGAAAGATCTTTTTCTCTCTGGCGGCTTCCATGACTTCAGCTTGTTATCGCGACGATCAGCCCTTCAGCGCCTCCACGCCGCCCAGCACTTCCATGATCTCGCCGGTGATCTGGGTTTGACGGGCGCGGTTGTACGTCATGGATAGTTGTTTGATGATCTTGTCAGCGTTTTCCGTGGCCGCCTTCATGGCCACCATCCGGGCGATTTGTTCGCTGACGGCCGCGTCGAGGAAGCACTTGAAGAGCTTGACCTTGAAGCTGGTCGGCACGACTTCTTCCAGGATGCTCTCGGCGGACGGCAAGAATTCGTACTGTGACTGGCCCGCATCGGCCGTTTCGCCCGTTTCCTCGGCGCCGGCCAACTCGCCCAGCGGCAGCAATGTTTCGACGGAGACGATCTGACGTGCGATGCCCTCGAACCGCGTGTAGGCCACGTCGAGGCGGTCGAGCTTGCCGGTGGCGTAATCGTCCAGGTAGCGGTTGGCCAGCAGTTCTACTTCCTCGAACGTCGGCTTGTCCTCGAAGTGCGTGAACGTGACGTCGGGCGTGATTTCGCGGAACCGGAAGGCGGAGATGCCGCGCTTGCCGGAAATCTCCAGCGTGACCAGCGGCACGGATTCTTTCAGTTCGTGGTAGCGGGCCAATCCGGCGCGCTGCACATTCGAGTTGTAACCGCCGCACAAACCGCGGTTGCCGGTCAGCACCAGCAGCGTGGCGTGCTTGACTTCGCTGCGCCCCTCGAGCAACGGATGGCTGACTTCCAATCCGGCGTTGGCCAGATCGGATGCCAACGCGGTGATCCGCTTGGTATACGCGGTGGCGGCGCTGGCGCGGTCCATCGCCTTCTTGAAGCGGGCCGTGGCGATCAATTCCATCGTCCGCGTAATCTTGCGGATGTTCTTGATCGACTTGCGACGTTTGTCGAGAGCGCGGGCTTTGGCCATGGGCGTTTTACTTGATGAAGCGAATCGTCAGCGGATAGCGGTAGTAGACTCCGTTATTTGCCTGGAGCGAGGCGATAATCACGAACACGATGTTGACAACGGACAAACAGATCAAAACCGGCAAGCCGATCACGCACAGAATGCCTATCGCGGCAACCAGGTGGTACAGCAACATGGAGATCTGGAAATTCAGCGACTCCTTGCCTTGATCGTCGACAAACTGGGACTCGTTTCGCTTGATGAGCCAGACGGCCAACGGCCCGACGATGCCTCCGACCGCCGTAAAGTACATCGACAATGCCGACAAGTGGCACAGCGTACCCCACATTCTCGCATCGTTGTCGACGAACTTCCCGGGACTTTCACCGGCCCCCTGGTCGGTAGCTGGCGTCTCAAATGGGTTATGTTCTTCGTTCACAAAGGCCTCCGCCGGGTCTGATTGCTAACGGCCGCCGCCGGCGCGTCACACGCGCCGGATCGCCAGCCGCATCAATCAGACCTTCGCAGTCGCCTCCTCTTTCTTGCCGGAAAACTGCTTCTGGAACTCGGCAATCGCCTCTTCCAGGGCTTGGGTCGTGTCGTCATCGAGCTTTTGGGTGTCGATGAGCTTCTGGCGAATCTCCGACTTTTGTTCGTGCATGAACTGCAAGAAGGCTTTTTCCCATTCCGCAACGCGTTCCCGCGGAATCTTATCGAGGTGGCCGCGGGTGCCGGCGTAAATGCTGAGCACCTCGTCGAACACGTCCATCGGCTGGTACTGGCCCTGCTTGAGCAGTTCAATCATGCGGTATCCGCGGTCGAGCCGGGCTTGCGTGGCGGCATCGAGATCGGTGCCCAACTGGGCGAACGCTTCCAGTTCGCGGAAGGCGGCCAGGTCGAGCCGCAAGCCGCCGGCGACCTTCTTCATCGCCGGAATCTGAGCGGCGCCGCCCACGCGTGACACCGAAATGCCAGCGTTCATGGCCGGACGCTGGCCGGCGAAGAACAAGTCGGGCTGCAAGTAAATCTGTCCGTCGGTGATGGAAATCACGTTGGTCGGAATATATGCGGAGACTTCGCCTTCCAACGTCTCAATGATCGGCAGCGAGGTCAACGATCCGGCGCCCAACTCGTCGCTGAGCTTGGCCGACCGTTCGAGCAGACGGCTGTGGCAGTAGAACACGTCGCCCGGGTACGCTTCACGTCCCGGCGGGCGCCGCATCAGAAGCGAAAGCTGGCGGTAGGCGACGGCCTGCTTTGACAAGTCGTCATAGACGATCAAAGCGTGCTCGCCCTTGTACATGAAGTATTCCGCCATGGCCGTGCCCGCATACGGCGCCACGTACTGCAGCGGCGCCGGATCGCTGGCGCCGGCCATAATCACCGTGGTGTAGTCCATCGCGCCGTGCGTGCGCAAAGCCTCAACCACGTTGGCCACGGTCGACTCTTTCTGGCCGACGGCGACGTAGAAGCACTTCACACCGGAGTTCTTCTGATTGATGATCGCGTCGATGCCGATGGCGGTCTTGCCCGTCTTGCGGTCGCCGATGATCAACTCGCGCTGGCCGCGCCCGATCGGCGTCATGGCGTCGATGGCCTTGATGCCGGTCTGCATCGGCTCGCGAACCGGTTGACGCTCGGCGACGCCCGGGGCCATGGTTTCGACGGGACGGCGTTCGCTGGTCACGACCGGCCCCTTGCCGTCTAGCGGGTTGCCGAGCGGATCCAGGACGCGGCCGATGACCGCGTCGCCCACCGGCACGCTCAGCAGTTCGCCCGTGCTGCGGACTTCTTCGCCCTCGTTAATCTCCAGGTAATCTCC